>JAESSZ010000910.1 GCA_016763875.1 Nannocystaceae bacterium | reverse complement strand
GGGTGAAGCGGAGCACACACGTTGCGGCATATTGTCCGCGCTGTTGGACCACGGTGAGGTCCGGCCTGGCGTGCTTCCCCCGGGCCGGCTCTGCCACCACTAGCGGGGCTCTGGGCCGCGGAACACCTGCCTGCGGACGGTTACCGGCAGTGGGTCTTGACCCGTGGATCGCTGCTCGCCGCGTGGTTCTGCGTCGCGATTCATGCCAAGGTTGCTTTCGCGTGAAACGAGACCTATCCGCGATGGCCGAGCGGGCCTACGACGTGCTTATCGTGAGGGGAGGCGTATGCGGGCTGTGTATTGCTCGGGATGCCGCAATGCGCGGTCTGTCGGTTGCACTGGTCGAACGTGACGACTTCGCCCACGCAACGAGCACCGCGTCGTCCAAGCTCATTCACGGTGGCTTGCGCTACCTCAAGACATTCGAACTCTCCCTAGTGCGCGAGTCCCTGCGGGAACGTCGGATCTGGGAGCTGGTCGCGCCGCACCTGGTCTACCCGCTGCGTTTTTTGGTGCCGAACTACAAGCGGCCGGGCTCCAGCAAACGCTGGATGTTGCGTGCGGGCCTCACCCTGTACGACATGCTCGGCTACGATCGGAATCGACTCGAAGACGACGATCGCAAGATTCCCGGGCATGAAGTCCTCTCCGTCGAACAAGCGCTCAAGCACGTACCCGGGCTGAACCAAGACCGGCTGTTGGGGGCGGTGGAGTACTGGGACTGCCAGATGTTTGCCCCCGAGCGTCTTGCGCTCGAGTGCGCGCTGGATGCCGATGCGAAGGGGGCCGACCTCGCGAATTGGGCGACCGTCACTGAGTTCATCGTGCAGGACGGGCGAGTGCTGGGCGCAGTGGTCGAGGA
Source organism: Nannocystaceae bacterium (assembly GCA_016763875.1). Classification (GTDB taxonomy): domain Bacteria; phylum Myxococcota_A; class Polyangia; order Nannocystales; family Nannocystaceae; genus JAESSZ01. The sequence continues at coordinate 5,640 of JAESSZ010000910.1, read as the reverse complement.
CCGGCTCGAGGGTGGGTCGGTTGAGATCCGCGCCAAGGCCGTCGTCAATGCGGCGGGTCCCTGGGCAGATCGTCTGCTCGGCATGTTCGCGGGCAAGCCTTCGCATTCGCTCATTCGCAGTAAAGGCATTCACGTCATCACGCGCCAGCTGACGGGCGATGTCGCCGTCGCGTTCGAGAGCACTGGGGGACATTTCTTCATTTTACCGTGGCGTGGCCACTCGTTGATCGGCACCACCGACGCCGTGTACAAAGGTGATCCCGACGACTTTGCGGTCACCGAGGCCGACATCCAGGCGTTTCTCGAGGTGATAAACCAAGGGTTTCCGTCGGCCGCACTCACGCGGGAGGACGTCGTGCATTTCTACGGTGGGCTTCGGCCGCTGGTGGAGTCCTCGCCCGGAGAAGACTCGTATTCCGCCAGTCGCCGCGCAGAAGTCGTCGACCATGCCCGCGTCGGGGGACCGGTGGGGTTGTACTCCGCGTTGGGAGGCAAGTGGACCACCGCGCGCGCAGTGGCAGAGCAGGTCGTCGACCGTCTCGTTGCAAAGAGCGCCTCGGACAATCTGCGTCCGTGCCAGACCCAAGACACCACGCTGCCTGGGGGCGGCTTTGGGGGTTGGGCCGCCTTCCTCGACGCCCAATCCGCGCTGCATCCGTCCTTCGATCGGGCGGTGGTGGAGCATCTGGCTCGGAACTACGGCAGTCGCATGGACGCCGTCATCGCGTTGGCGACCGCGGATCCCGAGTTGGCCGAGCCTATCGCCAGTGGCCGCCTCGAACGCCGCGCCGAGATCGTGTTCGCTGTGCGCTCGGAGATGGCGCGTAGTCTCGCGGACGTGATCTTTCGTCGCACGGGCATTGGCACGCTCGGTGACCCGGGACCAGCCGCGCTGCAAACCGTTGCCGAGATGGTGTCCGAGGAACTCGGTTGGACCGACGCGTATCGGGAGGAGCAGCTCGCGTTGGTGCGGCGTCGCTTTGTCCCCGCAGTGTCCGAGTAACGCCATGGCATCCCGCGCGATCGTCAATCCCAAGTCCGGTGGCAAGCGAACCGCAAAGCGCTGGCCGGAAGTCCAGGCGGCACTCCAGGGGGTCCTGCCCGACCTCGACGTTGTGCAGACCAGCGGTCCTGGCGATGCCACTCGTCTCGCCCGGGAGGCCCTCCACGATGGTGTCACCACGATCGTCGGGGTTGGCGGGAACGGTACGATCAACGAGATCGTCAACGGCTTCTTCGACGAAAGCGGTCATGCGATCAATCCCGACGCTGAGATCGCGATAATGATGATCGGAACCGGTGGCGACTTTCGGCGGTCGTTTGGCATTGGTCCAACGTGGCAGGACTGCCTGGAGCGCATCGCGTCCGGCAAGACCCGCATGATCGATCTTGGCCGCATCGAGCTCACGGGCAAGGGCGGCGATCCGGTTGTTCGGTGGTTCGACAACATTGCGAGCTTCGGGGTGTCGGGGGCCATCGTGCATGCGGTCAACGCCGCGAATCTCACCAAGATGTTGGGCGGCACCTTCGCCTACAAACGGGCGACGGTGACATCGCTGATGCGCTACCGAACGCGGCCGGTCAGGATCCGGGTCGACGATATCTTCGACGAGGTTGTCGACCTCACTTTTGGCGCCGTGTGCAACGGGCGCTTCTTCGGGGGAGGCATGTGTGTGGCCCCCATGGCCGAGTTGGACGACGGTTTGCTCGACCTCGTTGTGGCGGAGGGGATGGGCACGATCGATTTTGTTCGCCACTCCGGTCGCTTCTATGCGGGTGAGCACATTGGCTCCAAAGGGATCCACCACGTTCGCGGTCGTCGCATCATCGTTGAGCCGGTCGACGAGCCGGTCGACGAGCCGGTCGACGACGGTATCGCGACGTTGCTCGACGTCGACGGCGAAGCACCCGGCCGACTTCCCGCAACCTTCGAGGTTCGAGCCGCCGCACTCCGAGTCAGGGCCTAAGATCATGCGCTACGATCGAAAACAACTTCGCTGGAACGGCTGGGGCCGCAACGCCGACACCTTTGAACTGGGCGAGCACGAATCCGACGTCTGGGACTGGCTGCAGGAAACCCTGGGGATGGATGTGTTTGCCGACCGCCCCGCGTGCGCGCTGGCCGACGTGGTGATGCCCGAGCCCCGCCTCCGGGAGGCGGTCGTGGCACGATTGCGAGACATCGTTGGCGACGCTGGCCTCAAGACCGACCGTTACGAGCGTGTCTTCCACGCCCGTGGGCGGTCCTACCCCGACCTGCTTGCGCTGCGCTCGGGGGCTGTCGACCCGGCGCCCGATGCGGTCGTGTACCCAAAGACCGAGCAGGAGGTTGTGCGCCTCGTCGCGCTGGCCGACGAGTGCAACTTCGCTCTTATCGCTTTCGGGGGCGGCAGCTCGGTGGTGGGCGGCGTGACGTCGATAGCGGGTCCGCAGCAAGTAGGCGTTGTCACGCTCGACACCACGCGCCTCGATCGCGTGCTGTCGATCGATGAAGAGTCGCTCACGGCACGGGTGCAAGCGGGCGCGTACGGTCCCGACCTTGAGCAAGAGCTCCAACAGCGCGGGTTCACCCTCGGGCACTACCCGCAGTCGTTCGAGTTCTCGACGCTTGGTGGTTGGATAGCGGCGCGTGGGGCAGGGCAGCAATCCAACCGGTACGGCAAGGCCGAGGAGTGGCTGGTTTCAGCCAACATCGCCACGCCGCAGGGGCTGTGGACGACCGAGGGGTTTCCGGCTTCGGCGGCCGGGCCGTCGATAGGTCATCTCATCGCGGGAGGGGAGGGGGCGCTGGGGATCATCACGGAGGCGACGGTTGCGATCCACCGCGTGCCCAAAGAGACCGACTATCGCGGCTATCTGTTCCGGGAGTTCGCCCACGCCGTAACGGCGGCGCGAGAGATCATGCAGCAGGGGTTACCGGTGGCGATGGTCCGTGTCTCTGACCCGGACGAGAGCATGTTCCTGCAGCGCTTCTCGCAGTTGCGTAAGCCTCCGGGACGCGTCAAGAAAGTGGCCGACGACCTGCTGGAGTTGACGGGGTGGGGCGAAGGCCGGGCGATGATGCTGGTCGGAATCGAAGGCGAGCCCGATAACGTTCGAGCTGCGCACGCGCGTGTGACCACAATCGTGCGTCGTCACCGTGCCTTTCCATTGGGCCAGTCCGCGGGTAAGTCTTGGTACAAGAGCCGGTTTTCGATGCCCTATCTCCGCGACCCGCTGCTGGATCGCGGTGTCGCGGTGGACACGCTCGAGACCTCGACACATTGGTCCAACGTGCACTCGCTGCATCGGCGTGTGATCGAGACGATTCGCGACACGCTACAAACGCAGGCCGTCTCGCCGCAATCTCGGGCCATCGTCATGTGCCACGTCTCGCACTGCTATCGCGATGGGGCGAGTCTGTACTTCACGTTTGTATTCCCGCAGCGCTGTGACGACGCGCTCGCGCAGTGGAAGGCCGTCAAGCACGCCGCTTGCGAGGCGCTGGTCGAGGGTGGGGGCACGATAAGCCACCACCACGGCGTTGGCACCGACCACGCCCCGTGGTTACGTCGCGAGAAGGGCGAGATCGGCTACCGCTTGCTTCAAGCGATCAAGGCCGACATCGATCCCAACCGGGTACTCAACCCGGGCAAGCTGCTCGCTGACTGACGCGCTGGACCGGTTAGTCGCGGCGACGCAGCGCGAAGGGAAGTAGCCCCAGCAGCAGCCACATGGGAGGCGTTGGGTTGTTGCCACCGACGCGACAGCCGCCGTCCGAGGCCTCATTCTGCCCGGAGCCGTCATCGTTACCGGTGCCGTCCCCTTCGTTGCCGGTGCCGTCGCCACCGTCGCTGTCCTCGCCCGCCGAAGTCGCGCCGCTGGTGCCTTCGCCGTCGGCCGAGCCACCGTCTCCGGTCTCGTCGAGTCCGGTGTCACCCGCTGGCACCCCAACGAACACTGTGACCTCGTCGGAGCCCTCGTTCCGGTCGTGATCGATGGCTTCAACGCGGACCGTGTACACGCCCTCGGGGAAGCTCAGCTCCCACGACTTCTGGTTGTTGAACACGGGAATCTCCTGCTCCAACTCGGGCACCACCAGGCGCCAGCCGTAGCCTTCGTGATCGTCGGAGACCTCGACCTCGATCATGAAGCTCTCGCCAACTTCGACCTCGATCTGGTCTTCGGTCGGCATGGTGAGCTCAACCGTCGGCGCGACGATATCGGGGCTGTTGGCACCGAAGTAGGCCATCAGCTCGGCGTTGGTGTTCTGGGCGGGATTGCCGTCGCAGTACGACGCATGCGTTGCTTGGCAGTTGATCCCGCCCGTAGCGTCGTTGTACGGCGTGCACTCGTCGGCCCAGGTGACCGTGCCGCCGCCGACAAACGGATTCATGATGCGCTGCGGGTTGTCGATGTGGGCCAACCCAAACGCATGCGCCGCCTCGTGGAGCGCGGTGGTGCCAAGCACTTCGGCGTTGTTGAGGTTGATGGCGCCCGTGAAGGCGAACGTTGTGTCGCGCCACCACATGTCTGCGCAGTCCGGACTGCACGACACACCAAGCACGCCGCCGCCCAGCCCGATGAGGTCCGGCGTGCCGCCCATCATGACCATGGCGTACGGGAGATGGCTGGGGGGCCGTTCGTCGTACGCAATGCGGACGCCGTAGGGTTCCATGTTGATCTCGAAGACGTCGATCAACGCCAGTGCCTGCGCATTGCCGCCACCGAAGCCCGGCCAGTCCATGACCTGCTGCAGACAGTTGGACTCGTTCTCGGCCGAGTTTGTCCCCGGACTGAGGTCTTCTTGGCCGAAGAAGTTGAGGAAGATGGTCGCGCGATGCGGCGGCTGGGCACCGAGCTGTGGCGGCACCGGTGGCTGGGCGAAGCGACCGCCTGCGTCAACCGGGAGTACCTGGTCGTCGATCTGCGCCCACCCCTTGTCCTCGAGCATCGTCTCGAAGCTCTCGCGGCGTTGCTGAGTTTCCTCCGCCGTGAGCGGCTCGACCTCGAGCACGTCGTGTCCGAACAGCGTACCGGGCGCGGCGGAAGCGGAGGTTGCCGAGAGTGTACCGAGCAAGGCAATCGGAACGATGTAGCGCGCCATTGCGCCCAAACTACCAGGGATCCGTCGCGTTATCCGTGATGCGGCTTCCAGTTGCTGTGAGTCGTGCGCTCCGATGTTGTGGCCGCGTCGGCGGGGATGGCGCGAGCGGGCCACGGCAGTTTCTCCGGGGGGGACTGGCGACAGTTGTTTGTTGCGGGTGCCACGACGAAGATTGCGTGCATGAACACGGGACGATTTGGAGTTTTCTTAATGGTGTCGGTCTTTGCGGCGGCCTGTAGCGACGACGGTGGAGGCGCCGATGGGGCAGATACCGGGGGCACGGCGGCAACGAGCACGGGCGATAGCAATCCCAGCACGGCCGACGACACGAGCGTCGACACCCCCACCACGTCCGGTTCCGCCCAGGGCTCCACTGGCGACAGCACCGGTATGCCGATGGACTCGACCGGCGACGATGACGCGACGAGCAGCGACACGACGGCGGCCGAAGACGAAAGCTCGGGTTCAAGCACGGGGGTCCAGGCTTGCGTCGGCATGAGCTTCTTTGCGACCAGCGAAGGCAGCGGCAAGCTCGGCGGCAACCTGGGCGGCCT
>JAESSZ010000909.1 GCA_016763875.1 Nannocystaceae bacterium | reverse complement strand
CGACCTGCGCGACAAGCTCATCGTCCTCGACCACCGCCCCACTCGCCGCCACGGCGAAGAGTTCGTTGTCGGGCATCGAGTTCCACAACATGTAGGACAGGCGATTGGCGAGTCCGAACCCATCGAGTCGATGGGGCGTGGTGTCGTTAGGGTCGGCGTCGATCTCGACGTGGAACACGAAGTTGGGTGACCCAAGGAACATCCGCACGAGATGCTCGATTGCCTCGTCGTGGCTCAACCCCACATCGAGCGCGTCGCGGTAGTGGCCCTCGAAACGCGAGACTTCCTCAGCATCGAGCGGTCTCCGCCACGCGCGTTGCCCAAACGACGCAATAATCCCTGCGGCGCACTCGGTGTCCGCGGCGTTCGCAGGTGTGCACGTCGACACGCGGTCTCGCGCCGCGGGGTCCGCGAAGACCTCCGCCGCAACGTCCCGCGCATGCTCGATATAGCCCTCCGCCAGATCCTCGGAGATGTCTCGCAGAAGATCGGTCTGGTTGGAGAACCCGGCTCCGGTTCCCCCCCGAATGAAGTCTGCACCCTCGAAGGACATGCCGAACAGATCTGCCAAGGTGCTCTCGTATTCCAGGCGGGTGAGACGATGCAGGGCCACTCGCCCAACGTCTTCGTCCGTGGATGGACCGTCATCGTCACCGACGCCGTCATCGGCGCCAGAGGTACCAGTATCTCCGTCGCCCTCTGACGCCGTCGTCATGCCCTGGTAGCAACCAACAGAGGCAAGTGCGAAGAAGCCTGCGAGCACGGCTCGTATCGGATCGGTGGGTGACATCGTGTTTCCTGCTCTTCTTTCGCTCGGGCCGTTCGCTACTTGGTTCCCGTAGCCACACCGATCGGCTCACACCAACTGCACTGCCGCAGAGGGAAGTTGTTACGGGCAAAAAACCACATCGAAGTCCTCGGCCGCGCACGCCACGACCGACTCCTGGTCATCGCCACTCCACGAATACGCGTCCGCGCAGCCCGCCTCGAAGTACTGGGCATCCGGGCTGTCCGGGTCGTCCCGATCGGGGCTAAAGCACGAGACCAGCTGTCCTTCGAGGGAAAATTGACCTTCGGCTGGGCAGTCTTCGAGCAGGCTGTCAGCGCACGTCAGCGTGCGACACTCGTCCATTCCGAACGGAATGATCTGCATCGGGAGATTGTGCGCATCGACGTGGCTGATGTTGTACCAGTCGAAGTCGTTGAAGTCGGTGTTGAGCGTCAGCTCGGCCAACGTGTGCTTCTCACCACCAGGGTCCGGCCCGATGAAGCCCCAGTACCGAATCGCTGGAATCGACGTTTCGGTATCGCCGACGTCGCGGCACATGTGTTCTCCGGGCCCGAGTTCACCGCCATCGATGAGGCTGCCGCGAAACGAGAGTGGTTCGTCACAGCCGTTGATGAACGTGACGGTGGACTTCCCGTCACCTTTCGCTCGACAACGGATCTCGCCGCCCACCCCCGCACTGTCGGCCGATCCGTTCCCGGAATCAGAATCGGAGTCGGAGTCGCGACCGGAGTCAGACTCGGAATCGGCCTCACCCGCTCCACCGGACATGCCGTCGGTCGTAGGCGGGGACCCCGACCCAGGATTCGCGCTGGCGCTACTGGCACTCGACCCGGAACCGGACTCCCCGGACGTGTCGGCGCCATCCGCAGCATCGCCATTGCCCTGGGAGCATCCGACCCAGGACAACGCGCACGCCAACATCAGCTGATCGCGTCGAGGATCCGGTGACTGGCCAGCTTCGTCTCGGCCGTTTCGGCTGGAAGGCGGGCGCCAGCAGCCTTACCCATCAGATCGCGGGCGCCCTCAACACCGATATGGGCGTGATGACGTCGGTCAAAGACCAGCCCGACTGCGTGCCGATGCAGTCAAACTGTGGAAACACGGAGGGTGTCGAGCTGGCCGACGAGCATCTGAGCTGAGGATCGCGGAAGTACCGTTGTCGCGGACTCCGTAGACAGTGCCCTGCGATCCGACGACGTAAATGACGTTGGCGGCGATCGTTGCGTTGCCCAGTCCGCCGTTGTAGCTGACAAAGACCCCCGCGGCGTTGTTGTTTGCGATTCCCGGTCCGAGCCTGTTGTAGAGCAACCGGGCGGAGTCGAGTACGAGGACCGCGTACGAGAAATTGGCGCTGCCCGATGAGATGTCATTCTCGATGATCTCCGCGAACCCATCCGAGACGCTGATGCCGTACGACGAACTCGTTGCGTCACCGCCGGAGATCCTGTTGTGAGCGAGGTGAGCCGTGGCCCCCTCGAAAACGAGGACCGCAATGCTCTGGATTCCGCTCGTTGACCCGTCGATCGTCAACCCTTCGATCGCGTATGGCTGCGCGCCGAGGCCGGCCCGGACGGTCCAGATCCCGCCGGATGGCGTGAGGCGCGTGACATAGGTCTGCGGGTCGCGGCTCCAACCCGAGGCCGGGTCGTACCCGCCGAACAGGGAGACGACCACGTCGAGATTCGGTTCATCGTAGACGCCAGCCGCAGCGAACACGGCGCGGTCGGTCGCCGTCGCGAGGTCGATGGCTTCTTCCAGGGTGTCGAGCGGGTCGGCCATTGTGCCCGCGGCTCCCTCCGAGCCGCCCGCCGGGTCGACGAAGACTCCGATCGTATCACTGCGAGTGACGTCGCCTCCCATGCAGTCGTCGTCGACGCCGTCGTCAGGGTAGTCGAACGGGGCGCCCGGATACACGAAGGGATCGCTGTCGTCGCAATCCTCCACGCCGCAATCGACCCCAACGCCGAAACCGTCGGCGTCGGCATCGTTGCAGTCTATGCCCCCGGTCGAGCTCGTGGAGCCCCCGGTGCTCGACATCGTGGTCGCCGACCCGACTGATGTTGCCCCGGGCCCAGACTCTGCCCCCGAAGAGGACGACCCGAGCGTTGTCGTGCCCCCTCCGTCCTCACTGGATGACGCGGAACCCGTCGTGCCGGAGGAGGATGACTCGAACATCGTGGTCGACTCGGCGCCGCTAGACTCGGTGCCGGTCGTGCCCGAGGACGACGTGCCCGAAGACGACGTGCCCGAGGACGACGTGCCTGATTCGGTCGTGCCGGAGTCGTCGCTGGAGGACTCGCTGTCCGTGGTGCTCGAAGACGACGTACCTGCTTCGGTCGTGCCGGAGTCGTCGCTAGAGGATTCGCCACGCGTCGTACCCACGGACGACGTGCCGACTTCGGTCGTGCTGGTACCCGACGACGAAGTGCCGGCTTCGGTCGCGCTGGACTCGCCGCCCGTCGTGCCGTCGGATTGAGAATCGGAAGACTCGGACGCGACGGTCGCAGTCGGGGGGCCATCGGAGGAACCTGTGACCCCGCTGCCGTCGAGAGACGAGTCGCTCACCGGTGGTGATCCTGTGGTGTCGTTGTCGGTTCGCCCAGAGCTGGTCGGTGTTCCAGATGAACTATCGCTGGATGTCGAGGCCTCGAGCATCGCTGAATCGTCAACGCACCCGGCGAGTGTTGCGACGATGCACAGCGCGAGAGATGGGTGAAGCGGTGAGCCGGGATTGGAAGGGTCCATGCGGGGTTTCCTCAAAGGACAGACGTGCGGGAGCGCGACTCGCCTCACCCTGGAGCCAGCGGCGCCTCGAAAGGATGGACGGCGCCAATAGCGTTCGCCCCAAAGAAAGCGCGATCCGATCCGGCCTGCGCTGACTCTTCAAACCCATGAAGGTTGTCCAGCGCTGTCTGCTCGCTCTTTCCTGCGTCGCCTCCGTGATGCTCTCTCCCATGACCCCCGTGGCGGCAGCCACAGCGCCTGCAGCCGCTCCGTTGCCGTCCTGGGACCGCACCGTGTTCCGCCCGACGGGGGCAGTGACGACGACGCGCGTCAGCGGGCGCGGGGGCTTCACGGACATCATCACGACGCCCACGCCCGATTTCCTCTTCCGCCTTCGGGCGCGGGAGCGCAGTGACGAGCCGTGTGACAACCGTGCTCGCTTTTTCCACGAACGGCCACAATCGCCGCGGGTCCCCACCCGTATCGCGCACTACGAGCGCAGGAGTAGCCGCAAGTGCGCGAGCGGTGCATGGGGAAACGCCAACTCGGAGCTGAGCGCGGTCGTCGCCGGAGGCGGGTATCGTCACAGCGACGGTCGGGTTCGCGTGATGGCCGGCGTTCGAGTGTGCATGAACAGGCAACGGACTCGCGTGAAGGGCATCAAGGTCTACGGCGCGAGCATCAACAACGATGGCGACGTCAGGCGTGACAGTGCCTACAGCGACCACTTCAGCCGCTCGAACTGCCATACTTGGGAGCGAGCGCGGATGTGCCCCGCTCAGCAGGTCGCTACCGGCGTCCACTTCAACTACTCGGGGCGTTCGCTGGTCGGTATCGCATTGGAATGCCAGGCGGTCCGAACCGTCCAGCTGGCCACCCGAGACTGATTTGCCCTCGCGCCGCAGCGTCTGTCGCCCACGCGGAGGCTCGTCGTGGGACGGCAGCGTGGCCTCGGTACGGAAAAAAAGATCGCCCAGAAGCGAACCGTTCGGGGTGCCCGCCGTACTCAGGGATCGAGCCTGTTGATAGACGCAGGCCGGTTAGAGGGAAAACCTGATGGAATACAAGAGTTTGAAGTTGAAGCTAGGTATGGTTGTGGCTGCGCTGTCTGTGGCATTGCTCGGATGTGATGACCAAGACGGCGCCGAAGATACCGCGGGGGACGACGCCACAAACGACGCTGGTACGGATGACGCTGGTACGGATGACGGCGCCACCGACGGGGGCGACGACGGCGTCACAGACGGGGGTGACGACGGGGCAGATGATGCCGACAGCGACGTGGGCGATGACGACGGTAGTGACACCAGTGCCGAGCCCGAGCACGTGGATCTGTTCGGTTGCGGCCTTCCGACCGCCTGCGACCCCATCATCCAGCACATCGACCCCGAGCCTCCCGAGGCTGTCACTTGTGCGTCCGATTTGGCGCAAAGCGGTGCTCCCGGGGTCCTCGACGCGCTGGATACGCCTGGGCCCGACATCAACGAAACCCAAACTCTGACGATCTTCCTGGGCGATGGCACGGCAGTGATCCAGAGCCGTCGACGCAGCTGCTTCGACCTCGATGTGCCGCCGGGCGAGACAGAGTGTCCAGCGCAGGGGCGTCCTCTGCCCTGGGAGCCGGTTGGGCCGCATCGATTGTGCACGGTCACGGTCAGCGGACCCCCGAGACCGACCAGTTCTCGCTTGCAGCAACCGCGTGGCATGTCTTGACTGCTGCCTCGCCGTTTGTGGGCGACGGGGTTCACCAATTGCAGATGGCTGCGCAGCAAATCCTATTGCGCCGTGTCCGCGATCGTTTGGGTTCTGCGGGACACTACCTGTGCGCATGATTGCATTGCTCGCTGCCGCGGCTGTCCTGACTCCCGGGCCTTGCCCTGCCATGGCGATGTGGCAAACGTTCGCTTCCGACGTTCCTGTCCAGGACGAGACTCGAAGCGTTCGTGCGCAGGTCGCCTACGGGCTGGGCCAGGCGGAGCAGGCGAGCCGAGCCGCCGAGCCCCTGGCGGCTGCACGTCAGTGCCTGGAGTCGGTCCAAGCCTATCGCTCGGCCGTTGACGAATTCTACTACGGCACGCTCGAGCGGGATGCGCTGAACGGACACGCGACCGAGGTTGCGGCCACACTGCAAAGAAAGATCGATCTGTTGGTCGCCGCGCTCCCGCCGGAGCCGCCGGAGCGACGCTACAAGCGACGCGCAATAGGGTTGCTCAACAGTGGAGGTCTGGTCGCGATTCCCACGCTGATCCTGCGAGTCACGGTGAGTGTGAGCGACAACCAGCTCGCACGAGGGCCGGCTGATGCACGCTCAGGGTGCATCGAGTCCTGCTACCTGGGGACCGTGCTCAACCCGGCCTTCTTTCCTCTGCAAGCCCTGACCGCCGGGTTGCTTGGGGGAGGCATGCGTAGCCTTGGGCGTTGGGCCGCGATCCGTGATGCCCATGCGGGGGTGTCGGATGCGTCGCGCGCCCATCGGTTGACCTGGCTGGGGGTCGGCGTGATGGGGGCCGGTCTGGCGACGTTCGTGGGCACTCAGGTCGTGTCTCACACGTTCGCGTACGACAGCGTCGCTGCGGTGGGGATCCGAGATGCGGGCTGGTGGGTCGCGACGCTGAGTCTGCCCGCTGGCGCTGGGCTCATGGGCTACGGCACGGGCTATCGCAAGCAGTCGCTCATGGGCGCGCGCAGAGCAGCGAGCGTCGCACCACGAGTGTCACGCGACGTGGTGGGGCTGAGCGTCAGCGGCCGAATATAGCGGTGCTGTGATCCATACCCAGCACCGTCGAGTTCGTCGGTACTGGGTATGACCCGGTGGTGTCCCGCGGAAACCTCCTGGAGCGGACTATTCCTGTTCAGGGCGAGAGCCAGGCATGACGAACACCCGACCGGCAAGAGAGGTTGGCCCGCTCCGGAACCATAGCTGTCCCGGCGCCGACACTGCGACATCCTCAATGCCGTCGCCATCGATATCTCCGCCGCCCGCCACCACGCGTCCAGCGGCATCAGCCCCGTAGAGCACGTGGCTCGTGGGGACATGCTGCGCAGTCACAGCGTGTTCGTCCGCGTGGTCGCCAAGATACATGACCGCGGCCGCGCTTTCGGTTGTCATTACGGGGGTCAGAGCATCATCGCTGCCGTAGACGAGATAGGCTCGATTGAGCTTGGGGGCACCGATGATGAAATCATCGATGCCGGGACGTCCCATCGAGTTGGTCCAGGCAACCGACATTCCGAACGTGGAGTGCGGGGTCGAATTCGGCGCAACCTCGGGGTCGGGGTGGCTTGCATAGACACTCAGATCCGCTTCGTTGACGATATAGAGGCCCTCTAAGCGATGGGCTGGCGTTTTGCCGGGGTTGCCTCCACCCAAGAACATGTGGACGGACTCGGGGGGCAGCTCAACGTCACAGTAGGTGGCGCCTGGCCCGCCATGCAGCGCGTTCTGCGTGCAGAACTGCCCCGGTGCTCCGAGCAGGATATCGTCGTGTCCGTCCCGATTGTAGTCACCACGCCCCCCAACAGCGAAACCTGCGTTGTGGATCTCGTGCTCACCGATGAACACCGCGTCCGCCGCCGATCGGATTCGATAGTTGATTTCCGAGGGGGGCTCGTAGAGCAGATACGCGGCACCGGCAGCAGGTAACGAAGGGGGGTCATCCTTGAACGAAGGACCCCCAACAATCGGGGGCAGTTGTCCGGGGCCCGATGAGGCCTGGTAGGCACCCACCAGCAAGCCGTCGTGCCCAAGACCGCCGACGTCGCCGACGGCTGCCACCGCGCACCCCAGGCCGCCCTCCTGGAACTCGCCAATGTAGTGACCGCGTTGAATATCGGTCACGTTGTGCACCCCGGCGGGAACAGGTCCATCGACGACATGAACCGCGCCGCCGCTAACGCCACCATAGGAAGCCAGGCAGGCTCCGACAACGAGGTCCTCAGTACCATCACCGTTGAAGTCCCCCGCATCGACATCCCACCCGAAGTACCCCGCGCCCCGGATCTGGGCGTAGGAATCGTTGCCAGTGTAGACCCTGCCAGCCTCCAGAGGCCCGGCGAGTACGTGTACAACCCCACCCCCCCGTTTTCGCTGGGAGCCGCAATGATGAGGTCATCGCTTCCATTTCCGGTCACGTCCCGGGTCGCGACAGCCCAGCCCGCCTCACCGCCGGACAGGCCCCGGAACACGGCATCGGGGGTCGCTGTCGATAGATCCCCTGCGGGAATCGGGCCAAAAAATACATAGACCTCCTCAACGCCAATCTGAGGTGCCGCCATCACCAGGTCGTCGTATCCGTCACCATTGAGGTCTCCGGAAATGTCCAACGCATAGCCCGCCCGGTCCCCCGCTGTTCCGGCAATCTTGATCGGAGCGGTCTCCAGGAAAATCTCCCCGGTGATGCAACTACTAAACCCTACGAGCACCAGTCCGCCTACGATTCGCCAGCGGCGGTGCCTGGAGTTTTTATTGTGAGAGCAGTTCACGGGAGGCTAGTTGCCCAACCCCGAGAAGCGTTCCGAGATTCTGTTCTCGAAGGGGACCCCGTTGCCGGTTGACTTCCCGGTGCAGTGCATTTCGGCGGTTTGGATCGGGATTTCGGGTCCGTGTTTCGCGCAGGGTAACGCCGCGCGCGGCCATCGCGCCGAGAGGCGGGTCTCAGCGGCAGAGACGGGTGAGCGATGCGCTGCCGGAGTCGAGGCGCTCGTCCACCCACACCGCGGACACGAAGATCGCTTCGTCGGTGACCGCAACATCCAGCACTGTGCCGCCGATTTGGGCAACGACCAACTCGCTCTCGCCTCCAGACAGCGGAACACGATGAACACGGCTTTGTGCTGAGTCGTAGACCGTGAAGAACACTTCGCTCTCGTCGGCGACAAGAAATACGCCGAGGCCGTCTTCGATGGTGGTGATCGTTTGTATCGGGCCTCCGGATTTCGCGATCGAGCGTACCGCCCCAGGATACGAACCATCGTCGCCGACCTGCTCGATCCAGACCACGCGATCCGCGGTAACGGCCATGTCCGCGGGTTGCCGTAGACCTCCCGCCAGCACATCCACAACCCCACCACCATCGACGGCGAGCAGGGCCCCCGAAACCAACTCATCGCCGATGAGGACCTCGCTCGCGACAAAATAGATCTGGCCACCATCGCTCTCGATCGCCTTTGGGTAGCCGATACGGTCCATCACCTCCTGGGCCGCCTCGCCCGGGCCCTGGCGAACGAGTGACCCCGCGAGAATCCCGCTGCCCGCGTTGATCCAATAAAGAGCGCCGTCGAGCATGACTGGTGCGCCAGGGACCGACTGATGCAGCGCGACCGACTCCAAGTCGTCGCTGGCAACATCAAAACGCAGCACGTCTGGACCGGCCGCGAACAAGACCTGACTGGACGCGATGGTCATGCCTCGTGGTTGCTGGATTCCGCTCAGCAACACGGTCGGCGCTGGCGGGTCGTCTGCAGCGG
>JAESSZ010000908.1 GCA_016763875.1 Nannocystaceae bacterium | reverse complement strand
TGAGCCTCCAGGCCAAGCTCGACGTTCTGCAGAACAGTGAGCCAGGGAAACAGCGCAAAGGACTGGAACACCATGGCGACACCCGAGGGCGGGCCCTGGATTTCCGAGCCCCTGCACTCGGCCACACCGGACGATGGTGCGACGAGACCAGCAATGATGCGCAGCAGCGTCGACTTGCCCGAGCCGTTGTTCCCGAGCACGCCGATCTTGGCGCCTGGAAAAAACTGCAAGTGGATGCCCTTGAGCACCTCTTTGCCGCCGGGCCAGACCTTTCGCAGGTCTTTCATGGTGAAGATGTACTGGTACGACGCCATGGCATTTCTCCGCCGCGCTTGCGGCAGCCGCGGAGGATAGCACTTGCGTATCCGGCATGGCCGGGGCGACCCTCGCGGTCATGGACACGTCCAGCGGCAACCCCTACGCGATGGAAAACTCGCTGAAACGCTACGGCGTGGACCGGTGGGGCGCCGACTTCATCGGGGTCAACGAGGCCGGGCATCTGATGTTTCAGGCCCCCGGCCTGCCTGCCGTCGACCTCCACGCTATCGCGGAGTGTCTGGCCGCCAAGGGGGTGGCCGCGCCCTTCGTGCTGCGGTTCCCGACGATGATCACCAGCCGAGTCCGGCGCCTCCACGACGCATTTTCGGCGGCCATCGCCGACAACGACTACCCCGAGTCCTACTGCGGCGTGCTCCCCATTATGGTCAACCAGCGTCGGGCGGTGCTCGATGCGGTCGAGAGTGCCGAACCCGAGTTGGGGCTGGAGGCGGGCAGCAAGCCGGAGCTGTTGATCGCGATGTCACGCAGGCCTCGCGCACAAGCCCCGTTGCTGATCAACGGATTCAAGGACCGCGAGTTCATGCGAATGGCGTACCACGCAGCCGAACTCGGCCACCACGTCGTGGTGATCATCGAGTCGATGCGCGAGGTCGTGCGTTTCGTAGATGTCTCCCAAGAGCAGGCTTGGAAGCGTCAGCCGGACGTCGGCGTGCGTGCGAAATTGTACGCTAAGGGGAGTGGCCGCTGGCAAAGCTCGGGTGGGGAGACCTCTAAGTTCGGGCTCACGACGTCCGAGATCATGGCGGTGATCGATGCGCTGCGGGACGCCGCGTTGATCGACAAGTTGGTGCTGCTGCACTTCCACATCGGCTCTCAGATCACGCGGATCAAACGGATCAAAACCGCGGTTCGCGAGGGAGCACGTCTGTTTGCCGCGCTGCAGAAGGGTTACGCGCCCAAAATGACGATGCTCGACCTGGGCGGAGGCATGGGCGTGGACTACGACGGCAGCCGCACTTCGCACGGCTCCTCAGCGAACTACACCATCGAGGAGTACGCCAGTCAGGTTGTATTCGAGATCTCGGAGGTCATTCGGCAGACCGCGGCCAATCCACCACGGATCATCACCGAAAGCGGACGAGCGCTCGTTGCGTATCACGCCGTCACGGTGGCCGACTTGCGCGAGGTCCAGGGCGCACTGCTACCCATGGCCGAGCCGCGTGAGGACGAGAATCGCATCATCAACCAGCTGCGCGAGACGCTGGAGCACCTCTCGGCGAAGAACTACGAGGAGTACTTCCACGATGCTGTCGACTTTCGCGACGAAGCGTTGGCGCAGTTCTCTTCGGGCAACCTGTCGATCGAAGACCGGGCGGCGGCGGAGGGCTTGTTTGCGCGCGTACGTCTGAAGACCAAACGCATCGTCGAAGGCCTCAAGCGCCCGTCGGAAGAATCGTCGACTACCTGGCGACGGCGAACCGCAAGTACCTCGCGAACTTCTCGATCTTCCAGTCACTGCCGGATGTGTGGAGCATCGACCAGGTGTTCCCCGCGGCGCCGCTGTCGCGGCACGGCGAGCGACCAACGCTCAATACCGAGATCGTCGACATCACATGTGACAGCGACGGTTGCATCACGAGTTTTGCCCATCCGGACGAGAATCTGCGTTATCTGCCGCTGCACGAACGTCGCAGTGGGAGTGAGGCGTATTACCTTGGATTCTTCATGACTGGCGCATACCAGGACAGCCTCGCCAACGAGCACAACCTGTTCGCGCGAACCCACGAGATTGTCGTGAGGCGGCCGGACGACGACGCCCCGGCACTGCCCGGGCGGCATAGGATTGCCCTGACGGACGAGATCGTGCTCGACGTGAAGATCGGTGCGACCAACGAGGCGGCGCTGGCTGCGGTCGATTTCGACGTCGACGTCATGCGACAGGAACTCGGCGAACGGCACCTGGAAGCGGACACTACGCTCGGGGCCGCCTGGAATCTTGGCCTGCTGCAGTCTTATCCCTACCTCAGTCGAGGTTGAGAGAGACGGTTGAGCGAGACGGCTGCGGGGGCGCGCGATACGATGCCCGTGCGTGACCTCGCTTCGCGATGAGCTGCTGACGCCAACACGGGAGGGGACGACCGCGTCGTTGGGTGAGCATAGCGTGGAGCCGGACGTTGCGATTGGGAGCCATGTGGGTCGCTACCTCCTGCTGGAGCGGATCGGGGTGGGCGGCATGGGCGTGGTTTATGCCGCGTACGACCCCGAGCTCGATCGCAAAGTCGCTGTGAAGCTACTGCAGGATCGGCAGGGGCGTGCGCACGTCGAGGGGGAGCGCGATCGTCTTGTGGCTGAGGCGCAGGCCCTCGCCCGACTCAATCACCCGAACGTGGTGACGGTGCACGATGTGGGCGTCGACGCCGAGGACCGAGTGTTCGTCGCGATGGCGTATCTTCGCGGACCGACGCTGGGTCGGTGGCGAAAAAAGCAGGAGCGCACCTGGGATGAAGTGGTCCGGATGCTCGTCGCAGCGGGGCGGGGTCTGGCGGCCGCTCACGAGGAAGGCATCGTCCACCGCGACTTCAAGCCTGACAACGTGATCGTCGCGGACCGGCAGGACGACCGCCCAGGACGCCCGCGGGTGCTCGACTTTGGCTTGGCCCTCGAAGCGCGGGAGGGCGGCGAGGTTGAGAGCGAGTTGGCCGCGCTGGGCACTTCCCGATCTGGCGATCGCCCACTGACCAGCAGCGTGGACTCGCCAGCCGAGGGGCCGGGCAGGCTGGTGGGTACGCCCGCGTACATGGCTCCTGAGTTGTACTTGCGCCAGGCCGGGGACGTGCTCAGCGATCAGTTCGCGTTTTGCGTCACCGCGTGGGAGCTGCTGTATCGCGAGCGCCCGTTCCAGGGGGACAATCGCATCGCGCTGGCAACGGCGATTGTCACCGGCCCCATCACCGACCCGCCTTCGAGCGCGGGCGTGCCTCGTTTTGTCGAACGTGCCCTGCGTCGCGGACTACGCAAGGATCCCGCCGAACGCTGGCCGACGCTGGTGGCGCTGCTCGAAGCGCTGACCGACGACCCGGCGTCACGACGTCGTCGCCGCTGGATCTGGGGCGGCGTGGTGGCGGCGAGCGGGGTTGCGGTGTGGTCGATCGTGGGGCGTGAACAGCCTGACCCGTGCGCGTACGGCCAAACGCGAGTCGCCAAGGTTTGGGGGCCTGACAAAGAGGCGATGCTGCGGGCCTCGTTTCGTGCCACGGGCGTGCCCTATGCCGAGACCACAGCCGAACGGAGTGTGCAGGACCTGGATGCCTACGCCGCGCAGTGGGTCGCGTCACATCGCGACGCGTGCGAGGCGACCTACGTTCGCCACGAACAGTCGGGGCGACGTCTCGATGCGCGCATGGGGTGTCTCGAGACGCAGCTGGGCGCGTTGACGATGACCGCGGGGCTCATGCTGGACGCCGATGTACGCGTGGTCGAGCACGCGGCGGCGGCGTTGGCATCGCTGCCGGAGCCGACAAGTTGCGCGGCGGTGCGGGTCGACC
>JAESSZ010000907.1 GCA_016763875.1 Nannocystaceae bacterium | reverse complement strand
GCTCGCACCCGTGTAGGTGTCGTCGGGACACGTCGCTCGCCACAAGAAAATCTGAGTGATGGTGGCGGGTTTTGGAGCGCGCCGACGCACTACGGATCGGGAAGCTTGTTCAATGCAACGCGATCAGAAGCAGGGAGACGATCCTACGGTGTCCCGCGATACATGTTTTCGATTCCGATCTGAGGCAGTGGCGCTGCTGCTGGGGGTCTTGCCGATCGGGTGCGGCTGCGGCTCCGACTCCGGCTCGGCCAACGATGGGGGAGAAGAGACAGACGGCGACGGCGGAACCGACACGGATGCGGGCAGCGGTGACTCAGCCGACGAGACGGGTGGCGAGGATGCGTCCGACACGGCAGAGCCGCCTTCGGGGAGCAATCCTTCGACGACCACCCGGCGCCTCTCGGCGCACGAGTTGCGGCGGTCGATCCTCGCTCTCACTGGCCTGCAGCCGGAGGCACTACAGCGGATGCCGCCGGAGGCGTCCGACTACGTCTTCGACCGCGTCGTCAACGGGCAAACGATCAGCCGGCCCCACTTCGAGGCGTACATGGCCATTGCAGGCGAAGTCGCCACGACGTTGCTCGCGACCGAACAACTCGATGCTCTCGCTTCGGCGTGCAGCGACGAGATTCTTCCGCCCTCCGTCCAGCAGACGCTCACCACCACCAACGGCAGCAGCCTTACTGGAACCCCCGAGTGGTCGTTTACGACGGACGCTGAAGATCCGACGGTGCTCACAACCACGTACGCGCCCGACCCCGAGGTTGCATACAGCCACAACTTTGCTTCGCCTGGGCAGTACAACGTGGCGCTAACGCTGGACACCAACGCGCCGGTCTCTAGCTTGGAGATCGTTTTCAACGGCGAGGTGGTCAGCACGGAAAACAACGTCAACGGTGCTCAGGTCGTCTCCACATCGATTGCGGTGGAAGACCCCGGAACGCTTTCGCTGATGTTCCGAATCGACACGACGCCCGACGACAACAATCTCCTGGTCCGCTACTCGGGGCTGACGATCGAGGGGCCTATTGACCCGGGCCTGGACACGTACGCCTCTGAGCGCCAAGCGTGCGCCGAGGCTTTGGTCGATGAGTTTGCGCCGCGAGCATTCCGCCGCCCCCTGACCAACGATGAGCAGCGGCGCTTGTTGGGCTTGTTCACGTCTGGCAACGACAGCGGCTTTCAGTCCGGCTTGCGCATGCTGCTGCAGGGCATCTTGGCCAACCCAAGCTTCTTGTACCTCGTCGAAGTCGGCCAGGAGGTTGAAGGCGAAGCCGGTGCGTTTGCCCTGACCTCGTGGGAACTCGCCAGCCGGATCTCGTACGCTTTGTGCGAGGAGCCTCCGGACCAACAACTGTGGGATGCCGCGCAGGCCGACACCCTCACCGACGTCGACGTGCTGCAAGATCACGCGCGCCGTCTGCTGGACAAACCGTGCGGGCGGGCGGCAGTGCGGCGGTTCTACGAGCAATGGCTCGATCTCGACAAACTCCCGGACCTCAACCGGAGTCCCGACGCCTTTCCCGAGTTCGACGACGACGTCCGGGCTGGTCTTGTCGCAGAGTCCGCGCGCTTCATCGACGAAATGATCTGGAACGAAGACGCGACGTTCGACACCTTCTTCAGCACCGACCTTGCCTGGCCCGACCCGCGCACGGCCTTCCTCTACGGGCTGAGTGGTGTCACTGAGCCGCAGCGCGTCAGTCTGGGGGACGAGCGCGGCGGCGGCGTGCTGACGACCGCGGGGGTCTTGGCTGCGACCGGTGGCTTCAGCGGTACCTCCCCGGTCAAACGCGGTGTCTTTGTGCTTGAGCACCTGCTGTGCGAGCACCTGCCACCGCCTCCGGAGGATGTCGATACCTCAGAGCCGCTGCCCGACCCGGACCTCACCACGCGCGAGCGATGGGCCCAGCACTCCGACAATCCAGCGTGCGCCGCGTGCCATACGCTGATCGATCCCCCGGGTTTCGCGCTGGAAAACTTCGACGGGCTCGGTCGTCATCGCACCGAAGAAAACGGCGAGCCCATCGATGCCAGCGGCGGTGCACCCGGCTTAGATCCCGAGCTTTCCATCGTGGGTGGGGCGCAACTTGCACGCGCGCTTGCGGGCTCACCAAAAGCCACCGAGTGTTTTGCTCGGCAGTGGCTTCGCTTTTCACTCGGTCGGCTCGAGTTCGACCAAGACAACTCCACGGTTGCCGATCTTTCTGAGGCCGCGATGACCGACAGCATGCGTGAGGTGTTCGTCGCGATCATCGGCAGCCGAGCATTTCGTCACCGATTCGAGGGGGAGCAATGAGCCGTCGTCACTCACCACTGTTCGCACGCCGTAACCTTCTTCGAGGCATGGGGGGCGCCGCCCTGGCGATGCCGTTTCTTGCCGGGCTCGCCGGCCGTCAAAGCGCGGCCGACTCCGGGGAGGCGCCGCTGCGGTTCTTTCTGATGTTCACCGGCAACGGTCAACTTCCCGAGCACTGGCTTCCCACCGGGGGCGAGACCGACTTCTCTCTGTCTCCCGTGCTCGAGCCGCTGGAGCCGTTTCGCGACAAACTGCTGCTTGCCCATGGCCTGCAAGGCGTCAAAGGCCACTCTGGCGGCATGAGTGAAACCACGACTGGGCGCCCCGCACTCAACGGCGAAGGTGTGCCGACCGGAGGCCCCAGCATCGATCAGTTCTTCGCCGATCGTTGGCGTGGTCAGACTCCTCTGCCGTCACTGGAGATGGGAATCGTCCCGACCGGTAGTGCCTCGGATCAGATCTGCTATTCCGAAGGTGGCCTGCCGATCCCGCCGATCCCCAGCGCGCTCGGCAGTTTTGAACGCGTGTTTGCGGTCACCAACGAAGACCCCGTTGTCGCCGAACAACGCCGGGCCCAGGAAACGAGCGTGCTCGATGTGCTTGCCGGTGACCTGCAGGGTATCCAGGGGAAGCTGGGTAGCTCAGGCCGTGTGCTGCTGAACGAGCATCTCGAACTCATCCGACAACGCGAGCTGGAACTCATGGGGCCGTACATTCCGGTTTCGTGCGACCTGCCGGCCAACCCAGGCAGTGGCTTGAACATCGGAGAGACCTGGCGGGGGCACAACGACACCCTGGTTTCCGCGTTCCGATGCGACGTGACTCGGGTGGCGACCCTGCGTGTCGGCGGATGGGGCGGGATCGAATCGGGCCACTACGACGAGGTTGGAATCAACGGTAGTCACCACAACGCGGCGCACGGTGGGGGCAGCGATCCTGGTGGCATCCTGCTCGCGATCAATCGCTGGCACGCGGAGCAGATGGCGCATTTACTCGCGGCGCTGGAGGCGACTCCCGAGGGCGACGGCACGCTGCTCGACAGCACGGTTGTGCTCTGGGTCAACGAGATGGGTTTGGGCAACTTCAACCACCACTCTCGAGACGATGTCCACATCGTCATGGCGGGAGGTGCCTGTGCCGGACTCGCTCAGGGACGATTCCGCCACTTCGGCGGTGCGAACTACCAGGACTTCCTCTACTCACTCACGCATCTGCTCGGCGAAACCGACGTCGCGAGCTTTGGAGACGATGGCGTCCAGCTATTGCCGGAGCTTTTTGCCTAACATTGACGCCCAACATGGGGTTTCCTCTGCCTCCGTACTGGCCCGCATTTGCGGCCTGCGGGTCACTGCGCTTACGCCCCCAGCTGTGTCACAGTGCCCTTGGGCGCCCAGTGACGCAGGACATCGACGCACCGGACGGTACCTCACACGGCACCTCACAACGATGGGGCGCGCTCTACGAGGAGCTTCGATCCGTCGCACGGTCTCTGATGCGTCGGGAGAGTGGGTCGCACACGCTCCAGACGACCGCCCTTGTGCACGAGGCCTGGCTTCGTTTCGGGCGCGACGACAGCATGTGGACCGACCGGATCCATTTCCTATCGGTGGCAGGGCGAGCGATGCGGCAGGTTCTGGTCGACCACGCGCGGGGAAAGGGTCGAGTCAAGCGCGGCGGCGACGTTACGACAATCGCGCTGAGCGACAGCATCGTCAGCGAGGCCTACGGGAAAACCGTGGACCTTCTGGCGTTGGACGCGGCGCTGGACAAGCTCGAAGGGCACAATCCACTTGGCGCCCGGATCGTGGAACTGCGATTTTTCGCTGGCATGTCTCACGAGGAAATCGCAACCGCGTGCGGCGTTTCGCAGCGTACCGTCGAACGGAATTTTCGATTCGCACGCGCCCATTTATTCCGTGACATGTCGGAGTCGAGACCATGTCCGAGCTAGACGATCCTGCGTACACACTGTTCGACGAGGCGCTCGATGTGGAGCCCGCAGACCGCGAGCGTCTGTTGTCGCAACGATGCGCGGGCAATGAGACCCTGCGGCGAGAGGTCGAGTCTCTGCTTGCCGCCGACGAGCAAGCGACCGGCATGTTTGAGCCCCCGATGTTGGTGGTCGAGCATCGCGCAACCCAGCCCGACGACACGGCGGACGCCAATCCATTCCAGGGCCGACGCATTGGCCAGTACACGCTAGGCGCTCGTCTGGGGATCGGCGGGATGAGCATCGTGTACGCCGCGAAGCAGGACAAACCGAGTCGTTCGGTCGCGATCAAACTCTTGCGCGTCGGTTTGTCGGGGCCCATGGCGCAGCGTCGTTTCGATCGTGAGGCGGAGATCTTGGGCCGCCTTCGGCACCCGGCCATTGCGCAGATCTATGAGGCGGGCCGCTACGAGAGCGAGTTGGGGTCGATCCCGTTTTTTGCGATGGAGCTGCTTCACGGCGCCTTGCCCCTGACGCAGTACGCGATCGAGCACCAGCTGACGGTCAAACAGCGGCTCGTGTTGTTCGTTGAGGTCT
>JAESSZ010000906.1 GCA_016763875.1 Nannocystaceae bacterium | reverse complement strand
GGGCACTTCAAGACATCGATGGCGAAGATACGGGCCAGCAGCTGAGCCCAGGCGATTTTCGACGGCGTGGCCGGCCCCAGGTTTTTTGTATCGACGGGACGCCCGGTGAACGTCAGCAGTCTCGTTTGCACAGGCTCCGTTTGCTCGAGGCGCAAAGCCGGGTCGCGAGCTACCGCCGCTCGCAAGTGGTGAGCATTTGAAAACACGCCCGCGTACCGCACCATCGGAACGCCCGGCGGAGGAACGAGCGCGATGAGCTTGGCGATGAACTGCTCCGCAGACATCACAACCGAGCAGCCGCGCCGCTCGTGGCCGCATGCAAGTTCATCCCGAACGCGTGCACGTTCAGCTTTGCGGCGCGACGAGGCGATACGCTCTGCGGGCTGACCGTCGCAAGGCCGAGCTGGACACACGCTGAGATGCCGGGGTCCACATCCTGCTCGCCGAGGTCGATGTGCTCGGTAAGGCGCCGGTCGCTGGCAACGGCACGCAGCACTGCGACGAGGTCTGGGCATGATCCGATCTATTGCACACCGATGAGGTGAGACCATGACCAAGAGAACGAGCATGGCTAAGAAGGCGCCGACACTGCCGCGGCTGCACTGCAGGGCAGCTAGCCGTCGGAGCACCAAGTGCGCTTTCGTTCTCTCCGCATCGCCGCCCGATCGTGCTCACCGGTCGAAGCGCTCGGCCGAACTCGAGGGAGTCGGTTTTACTCCGGTGATTGTGGGGGCCGCAGCGTTGCCTCGCCCAGATCGGTGGCTTCGCCAGGGGTCGCCCTACCGGCGAGCGTCGCGCGGAGCTGTGGGTTGTTGCCCTGCGGCGTGACGAGGTCGACCTGCACGACTCCGGGACCGATGCCCTCGATGAAGAAGCGTCCATCGGCGTCGGTGACGGGGCCACTTCCCGACGTTGAGGCGGCATAGACAGCGTGCGAATTTCGGCGACCCCCCGTGGCGACGAGGGTGATGCCGACTCCGACGAGTGGGTCGCCGTGCTCGTCGACCGCACGACCCTCGATGCTCCCCCACTCCGCGAGTTCGATGGTCAAGAAGGTCTCCTCGCCACCCACGACATTGATGGACTTGGACGCGGCGCCGCCCGGCGCCGTGATGACCAGGCGTTGCGGCCCAGTGAGGACCCGCTCGAGCTCGAAGCGTCCAGAGCTGTCGGAGAATGAACGGTTGAAGAGATGCTCGGTCGTTACGGTGAACAGCTCGATCGGTTTCCCGTCCTTGGTGACCTGCCCTGCGATTGTGCCAAGCGGGTCTAGGGTGATGTCGTGAACGCCCAGGGGCACGCCTTCGAGACTGGCCGTTGCGTCGCCGCGAGTACTCGCCGCGTAGATGTTGTATTGGCCGGGAAGTAGGCCTTCGAAGCTGAACGTTCCCGACCGGCCGGAAAGGGTCGGGGTGCGAAGTTCGTTCGGAGTGGTCTCGTCGGTCGCGATGACCCCGACCCATGCCTCGCCGAACGGCTCGCCGTCCTGATCGCGCACGACCCCGGATATCTTGCCTTTTGCTCGCTCCACCACCAGTTGGGTGTTCTCGATGGGGGCGTCATCGACGGCGATGAGCGGGAATGCAGCGCCGTCCGTCGCGACGAGCGCACCGCCTTGGCGGTCCTTCACGGTGAGCCGATAGCCTGCCGGATCGAGGCCGACGAGCGCGAACGAGCGCGAACGAGCCCATTGCATCGGAGGTCGCCTTGACCGGCGAGCGACTCATGAAGAACAACTCTGCGACGCTGGCCCCCTCGGTGTATTTGACGACCGTCAGCGTTGCTCCGAGGACCGGTTCTCCGTCGCCCGCGACGATCCGCCCGGAGATGGAAGGCCGCTCTTTCATGTGGATGAGCAGAGGGTCGGTCAGTCCACCTTCGGGGACCTCGATCTCCAGCTCGCCCCAACTGCCATCGGTCGCGACCGCGACGAGCGTCCACTGGCCGACGGGGACTGAGCCCAGCTCGAACGCGCCGTCCGGGGAAGTCTGGGAGACGGCGCCGCGGACCTTCTGCGAGAGATCACGACTACGGCGGCCGCGGGCGTCGTCTGGGACCTCCAGCTTGACGATCGCGACAGTCGATGGCTCGACTCGCCCGACCAGGCGGGTGCCACGCTCTACTGCGACGACAGTCTCCGCCACATCCGCTGCGACGACCTCGACCGAGGTGCCACCGGAGACGATCACATCGCCCCCCCTGGTCGTCAGTGGGTAGGAGCCCGCGGCTAGTCCCTCGAGCAAGAAGCTCCCGTCGTCGCCGGTTCGGCTCTCGACACTGACCAAGCCACCAAAACCGAACGCCTCGATGTCCACGTTCGCAATGCCGATGCTGGGGTCCGTGCGGTCGACCACTCGGCCTGCCACGTTGAAGGCCGGGTCGACCAGGATGATCGTGCCTTCTTCTTGCTCCGCGATTCCGACGCTGACCGTCGTGGGTGCACGCGAGGCCGCGTGGTCCGCGGTTGCGTGAAGCTCATACTCCGCAGCGCGGAGCTGCCGCAGTGCGAAGTTACCGTGCTCGTCGGTGGTGACCCGCTCGTCGTCTCGGGACCGGCCGGAAGCGAATCCTGACCCGCTGCGAAATTTCCGATCGAAGGAGATGGTCGCCCCGCGAACCGGCTTGCCTGTCGTGCGTGCGAGCACCGTACCGAAGATCGCAGCCCCAGGGATAAGCTTGAAGTCGAGCACTCGATCGCTGCCTCCGATTGTGAGCCGATGCGTCTGACGCTGGTAGTCGGGGTCGCGAGCCTCGACGTCGTACGAGCCGGCAGCGATGGTGAGCGCGTAACTCCCATCTGTGTCGGTCAGCGTGCCGTAGATCGCACTCGCGGGTCCGAGGGCTCGCACGACCGCTCCCTCCACCGGGCCACCGCCAGCATCGGTCACCGTTCCGGTCACGGTCTGGCCGCCGCGCGTCAGCTCGACGTCGAGGCCAGATAGGGTCTGTCCGGCACCGAGCGCCACGGACTTGCTCCTGGCCGGCAAGTGGCCGCGCGCAGTCGCAATCACCGAGTACGTTCCCGGCGAGAGGTCTTCGAGTCTCCAGTGGCCGGCGACAGACGCCCTTACGACCGCAGCCGGGCCCGGTTCGCCGTCGGCCTGCAACAATGCGGGTGATCCGGCGGCGTCGATGACCGAAATCGCTGCGCCGACAACCGCACTGCCGTCAGCCGCACGGACGGTGCCCGAAAGTCCTGTCGGCGAGGTCTCGGGGCGTGCTCTGCTCTGAACTCTGACGCCCGCGGTATCGTCGGAACCGGACGCACTCGCCACCGGGCGTGCCTCGGTCTCGGGGCCGCGTAGCGCCGCGTAGCCGGCGATGGCGAGAAGAACGGAGATTGCGACCAATAGCTTCTTCATGGCGATGACTTTCCCCAACGTTGTGGTGGCGGGGGTTCCTCCGGCGGCGCCGCCG
>JAESSZ010000905.1 GCA_016763875.1 Nannocystaceae bacterium | reverse complement strand
GGTCAGGTTGGCGATGTCATTGCCGCCCATGGTCATCACCACCAGGGTCGTGGCCTCGAAGTCGTCGCCCGAGAAACACTGCGGGATCTGTGTCGGGGTGAGGTCATCCGTCCGTGCGCCCCACGCCGCACACGCCGAAAAGTCACCGGAGTGGACCACCCCTGCCTGGCCTTCGAACACGTTGGTGCCCTTCCAGGTCGCTTCGTCCTGCAGAAAGCCGGATCCGAACTGCAGCCCAAACTGCGCTTCGAGAGCATCGGCGACGAGCGAGCGGTAGTACTGCGAGCCTGCCCACGGTGGCGCCCCGACCGTCACGGAGTCTCCAAGAAAAACGGCACGCTGCACTCCCGCAATGTCCTGGTGGTCGGTGCCCTTGCAGTGCTGTCCTGGCACGGCACCGAACTGATCGTAGTCGGGACCAAGACCCGACACCGCGTTGACGAACACACCTTCGAAGCACTCCGCGACTGCACCGACCGGCCCCTCGTCACCACTGCTGCTGCTGGCCGCCGAGTCTTCCTCGTCGGAGTCGGCATCGGCCGCACTCGTCGCTGTGGTGGTGCCGTCCGCGAGCGTCGTCGCTTCCGTGCCCGTCGTGTCCCCGGCGGGACTGCCCGAGGTCGAGGGTGCGCCAGCCGACCCCGCGGCGTCGCCCGCGGTCGCACTCGTCGATGTGCCGTCGCCCTCGAGCAACGGCGCATCGTCGCCACATCCCGCCGACACCCACACGAGCATGGCGCCAGCGAGCAGCCACCCCCGTCTCCGAGCAGCGTCGGATCCAGCGCACACACATACGACCTTGGCGGACATGCCTCAGGGTACGGGACCCACGTACGGCAATGTCATTTTAGGGCGCACTTTTGTCGCGACCTCGTCGGGAGATTGCGGCATTTTCGGTGTCCAATGCATCATGGTGGACGCATGCGCGCAGCAACGACGGTTGGAGAACGGATGATCGGAACCACGCACAACAGGACAGCCCTCCACCGACGCTTGATGCTTCTCACGTGCGGCGCGGCCCTGGGGCTTGGCGCATGCTCGGGCGACGGCTCCGGAGACAATGAGCGCACGGAGTCCAACTCCGGGGTGGGGATCACTGAGACCGACTCGGCGGGGAGCGACAGTGGCACCGGGGGCGAGACGTCGGCGGCAACCCCCAGCGCCGACACCACGGGCGGCGGATGCCCAGCCGTGCAGCGGTGCGGCGAGGGCGAGGGCGAGACCCCGTCATGTTGCGCGCCCAGCGAGGTTTGCATCGAGGGCAGCTGCGAAGTCGACTGCGGTGGACCGCCAGCCTGCGGCGGGACGCAGGTCTGCTGCGACGATGCGGCCGGCGAGATCTGCTACGGCGGCTCGTGCATCGTGCCCGGAGGCGCGTGCTCGGGCGCAGCGTGTGCCACGACCACCGAACCTGAATGTGCGGATGGCGAGATCTGTGACGCGACGTTGGGTCAGTGCGTCCCCAACCTCGCTGACGAGAGTTGCGCCTTCGCGCCGGAGGTCGGCGTATTCGACCCTGTCCCACGATTCACCTGGGGATTCCGCCAACAACGGTCCTGCGACCTCGGTTGTCAAACCCAGGAGAACTGCGTTGCGGATATTTGCACGCCAACCTGGCCGCACATTGAACCACAGGCGGACGACATGCCCGACTCGTACCAGTGCGTCATGTCGCCCATGGTCGTCGACATCGATCTCGATTGCGTGCCGGAGATCATTTTCAACACCTACCCCAACTCAAGTTACACGCAAAACGGGACCCTGCGCGCGATTCGAGGTGACGACGGATCCAAGGTGTTCACCGTCACCGATCCCAACGCCCAAACAGATCCTGGCGCGACGCCGGCAGTAGGCGACATCAACGGCGACGGCATTCCCGAGATCATCGCACCGGGAGAGGGCAGTAATCTCATCGCCTTCACCAACACGGGCGCGGTGCTGTGGACCTCCGAGAACTACTCTGGCGGGGACAAGAGCGGCTCGCCTTCTTTGGCCGACTTCGACGGGGACGGCGTGCCGGAGATCGCATTTGGGCGCAACATCTTCGACAATACAGGCGCTCTGGCGTGGAGCTTGGCGAGTGGTCCCACGGGCGCGAACGGTAGCGTCGATCCGCTGTCGTGTGTCGCCGACCTCAACGGCGACAACCTGCCCGAGCTCATCCTGGGCGGCACCGTCTACACCTTCAGCGGCACCGTCGCCGGCGGCGACTTCACGGGCACGCTGCTGTGGGAGGGCGAGCAGGTCGACGGCTACTGCGGCATCGCAGACTTCACAGGGGACGGCCAACCCGAAGTTGCCAACGTTCGCTCTGGCAGTATCTATATCTACGACGGCCTCACTGGCGTCACGCTGGGCTCACTGGTGATCCCGGGCGGCGGCGCGGGAGGGCCCCCCAACATCGCCGACTTCGACGGGGACGGCACCGCGGACATCGGGACAGCCGGCGGCAACGCCTATGTCGTGGCCGTATTCGACGAGGTCGGCGGCATGACGGAGTTGTGGCAGGCAGACACCAAGGACGGCTCCTCACAACGCACGGGTTCCTCGGTGTTCGACTTCGATGGCGACGGACGCTCTGAGGTTATCTACGGCGACGAGTGGTACCTGCGGATCTACCCGGGTACCGAACCCGACTGCGATGTGGGTGGCCCCAACTGCGACGGGATAATGACCGACGCCGAGGTCCTGTTCAGCGACATCAACTCCTCCCGAACCCGCAGCGAATACCCGATCGTCGCCGACGTCGACGGCGACTTCAAAGCCGAGATCATCATCAGTACCAACAACGAGTCGGGCCAGGGTGCGATCGGCGACGCCGGTATCGAGGTGTTCGAAGACCGACTCGACAACTGGGTGGGCACGCTCCCGATCTGGAATCAGCACACGTACCACGTGACCAATGTCGAGGTGGACGGGACAATCCCCTCGCCGGAGCCGCCCAACTGGGCGACCCCCGCCGCAGCCCCGCACAACAGCTACCGACGCAACAGCCAGGGCTCGCTCGACTCGCTGTGCGCCCCGGACCTAACCCCGGTCGATCTCGAAGTGCCTTCGCTGCCGTGTCCCAACCTGGAGATGTCGGTTCGCGTGCTCAACCAGGGCTGTTTGGGCGTCGGACCCGGGGTCGACGTCGCGTTCTACGAGGGCGGCGACACGCTGTTGGGCGTTGTACAGACGCAGAACGCGATTCCGGCGGGAGGCTCCGAAACGGTCACGCTTTCGCTGCAAGACCCGGGCGGCGCGCCGTTCTCGATCACTGTGGTGGTCGACGATGACGGCATGATGGTCGGTGCCCTCAATGAGTGCATCGAAGACAACAACACCACCGAGCCCATCGAGGTCTGCGAGGGAATCGGATGACGGCACTGCCGCCACCCCGTGTATCCTTCGGAGGTGCGAGCGGTGCGGCAGTTGTTGGACGTGGTGCGGCGCGAACTTTCGGCCGAAGACGCCTACATTCAGATCGGCGGTAGTGCCGTGACCGACCCCTCGTTGGTTGCGCACGCCCTGGATACCGACGTCCGACTCGTGGCTCGGTTCGCGCT
>JAESSZ010000904.1 GCA_016763875.1 Nannocystaceae bacterium | reverse complement strand
GACGATCGTCGGCACGTCGGCAGGCCGCGGCGGAGGGGCTGCAAGAACCGCAAGCCGTCCGGCAGCCCGACGAGGCCGTCGCGCGCAAGCGGGCATGGATGCAGCTCGACGAGTTTTTGGCCGGGCTCGACCAGGAGCAGCGTGAAGTGTTCGTCTTGGCCGAATTGGTGGGCATGCGCGTCCCGGAAGTGGCGGCGGTCGTGGATGCGCCGCTCAACACGCTGTACTCACGGCTTCGGATCGCGCGGCGTAGGTTCAACGACCGCTTCGGGGTCGAGCACGCCGAGATGTTGCGCCGCGCGGGTGAGGGGGAGTGCCCAACCAAGAAGCAGCGGCGCCATGTTTGGATGCTTGTGGCCACAGAGCTGTTTCCCGCTGCCGTTCCCGTGACCGTCGTGGCGACGACGTCTCTGGCGGTGAAGTGGGCGGTTGCGGGTGGCGTTGCGGCGGTGATTGCGGTGACCTCGACGGTTGCGTTGCGTGCTCGCGATGCACCAACCGTAGAGACGATAGCTGCGCCCTCGAGCGTCTCGGACTCCGTTGACACCGAACCGTACAAGGCAGGTCAGGGGGCGGTCGTGCCTCCGAGGCCCGAGTCGCACGGCGCCTCGAATGCCGCCGCGAGCCGCCTTGAGCCACCGATCGTGGTCGCGGCCACCGTAGTCGAAGCCTCATCCAGGACCCGCTCCGCAAAGGCGAGCGTCTCTGCCCGAGTACCGACGGACTCACTATCCACGACGGTCGCTGTCCTGCGGGAGGCGCAGCGGCTCGTGCAGGCGGGACGTGCCTCCGCCGCCCTCGCCGCCATTGATGGGCTTGGCCACGACGCCGCGGCACCGATGCGGGTCGAGTTGCACCGGATCGAGCGCGAGGCGGCATGTTTGGTGAATGACACAACTCGGGCCGGTCGCGCCCACGATGCGCTTGTCGCCCTGGGGTCCGTTGGGGCTTCGGCATCGGCTTGCGAAGAAAAGTGAATACCCCGTGACAGAAACCAAGGTGGTCGGTGCAGGTGTGATTATGAAAACTCGGGTACTAGCGTTGTTTGTAGGTGGACTGACCATGGCGTGCGAACCGACACCGAAGGGTGGTGGGGTCCTGGACTCGGGTGCTGATGCTGATGCCGGTGATGACGCTGTCGGGCCGGCGTCCAGTGGCGATGATGGTGCGACGTCGGGCGTCAGTGCGACGTCGGGGGGCAGCGCGACCGCTAGTGGCGATGGCAACGATAGCGATGGCGACGGCGACAGTGCGACAGTCGGACCGATCACCGCTGATGGCGACGACGACAACGATGGTGATGGCGGCAGCACCGGTGGTGGGACTCCGGCCGCTTGCCTAGACGTGGGGTGGGACGATTCGCTCGCGGTGTTCGAAGCGATGGCTCAGAGCGCCCAAAACACCTACTGGTACACCGGCCGCACGGGTGGGCACGGCTTTGACAGCCAGTTCTGCACCTACGAAACGACGGTCGAAGTGACCGAGGGTGTGGTCACTCGACGCGCGTTCACCATCGTTGGCACTCCCCAAGGCGTGCTCGAGGAAGACTGCGAGGTGGAGCCTTTCGAGGAAACGGGAGCCGCGATCAACGAGACATCCAACGGATTCGATCTGCCGGCGGCGACGATGGAAACGAAATACGCTGGGTGCTGCGACCTGCTTGCGCTGGAACCCGCGGAGGACTACATGACCTCGTTTGAAGTCGATGAAGGCGGCATCGTGTCGCACTGCTGTGCTGTGCACGCGAATTGTGCGGACACCTGCGGCGCCGAAGCAGGCGGTTTCTTCGGGTTCACGCTCCTCACGTTCAACTGGGGCGAGAGCCCACAGTAGCCGCGCTGCGGGCCAACCGCAGAAACGACCGCCAGTGGGCGGTCGTCAGTCACACACGGGCGCGCCCAAGCAGTCGTCGTCGTCGCAGTCCGTTGCATTATCGCCGTCGTTGTCCTCGCCGTCGTTGCAGTTGAGTTCGGCCTCAGCGCACACCCCGATCCCGAAGCAATCGGCATCGTCGCAGTCGGTCTGCATGTCACCGTCGTTGTTACATGCATCGCCGCAAGCCTCCGGCGTGTCCTCCGGTCCGATGTCGAGCGTTGCATCGCCGACGCAGGTCAGATACTGCGCGGTACAGTCGGCGTCGCCGGTCAG
The DNA here is from genome assembly GCA_016763875.1 of Nannocystaceae bacterium. Classification (GTDB taxonomy): domain Bacteria; phylum Myxococcota_A; class Polyangia; order Nannocystales; family Nannocystaceae; genus JAESSZ01. The sequence goes on along the minus strand of JAESSZ010000904.1, from coordinate 3,265 downwards.
GCATGACTCGCAGTTGTCGCCGGTCGGATCGTTACCCATGCATAGCGTGTCGGCGCAGGCGATGGCGCAATCTGAGCCGAGGCCGCCGCAAACGCAGAGCTCAAGGCCGGTGAAGAGATCGGTCGACCCACAGCACCCCGGACCGCCCGCGCCCACCAAGAGGTCACCGCAGTTTGCGCATTCGACGATTGCCGCGCAGTTGTCGTCGCAGCTCTCGGCAAGAGGTGGGTCGCACGTCTCGCCGTCGTCGATAACATTGTCGCCGCACGTTGCATTGGTGCAGTCGGAGCGGCAGGCGTCGGGCTCCGTGTCGCTGTTAGCGACCCCGTTGTCGCATTCTTCAGGGTCCTCAACGACGTCGTTGCCGCACGTGCGGCAGCCAGTGGTGTCGAACGAACAGTCGTCGGCGCATACAAGCGTGCCGCTCTCGAAATTGAGGACGCGACAGGTGCGGCCGTCGAGGTCGGTGCCATCACAGTCTTCGCCCGGGTCGGCAAGGTCGTTGCCGCACGACTCGCAGGCCGCTTGGCTGATCGTGCAGTTGCTCGCGCAGATCAGGTTGCCACCAAGGTATCCGAACCCCTCGCAAGTTGCGCCGTCGAAGTTGTCTCCGTCGCACTCTTCGCCCATCTCGAGCGCTCCGTTGCCGCACTGCGACGTACAAACGCTGGGTTGACCCGCGCAGGCCCAGCCCGGTTCGACGGTACACGAGGCGGTGCAGCCGTCGTTGTCGAAGCTGTCGGCGTCGTCGCATTCTTCGGATCCGTCGATGACTCCGTTGCCGCACGATGCCGTACAAACACTGGAGGATCCCAGGCAACTCCAGCCCGGTTCGATGGTGCAGGCAGCGCATCCGTCACCGCTCTCCGCGTTTCCGTCGTCGCACGCCTCGCCCTCGTTCACGACGTTGTCGCCGCAGGCCGTGCATGCGGTCGCAACGATCTGACACGACTCGTCGCAGGACAGACTGCCCCCGGAGAATCCCAGTTCCGCACAGGTGACGAGGATCATCTGCGCATCGCACTGCTCGCCCGCCTCGATGACGCCATTGCCACACAGGGGCGCGCTGTCGTCGTCAGTGTCTGTCTCGGTAACCGGCTCATCGTTCGGGCAAGCCGCCATTGCGATCAATGACACCCCGATGCAGCTCCGTCGAAACCAAAGCAAACCCGAACCCAATAGCCGACTACCCATAGGCCTACAGAGTAGCGCTATCTGGGGCCGCACTGCTCAACTTGTGCTGGGTGGTGGCTCGACTGACGTCCGTGCGGCCGCTGTCCCGCCACGTACGCTAGGACTCGCTTGGCCTGGCGCCCGTTTGGCCGCGATCGCGTTTCGTACCGCAGACTCCACCAAGGGGGCGTAGTCACGGTGCAGGGCATAAACGCTGATCTCAAGTTGCCCTTCGCCCGCGGGCTCAAAGCGTGGGGGGTGAAGCACCGATGACCACGGACAACGCAGTGTGGCGTGCGTCACTAGTCGCCGAAAATCCGCGAGGTGGTCGGCGGTCGGGGCGTGCACGGAGAAGCTGTGTACGTGGGCGCCGGTTAGACTCTGGGTGCGCCGGAGAGCATCACGCACGATTTTCCCGTAGTACAGCACGGCCTCGTCACCACTGCGGGTGCGGACCACCAAGACGCGCGTCCCCACGCGCACCACTTGACCCTCGACGTCTCCAACGCGGATCTGATCACCGATACAGCATACGCGGCTGGCCCGGAATGCCACGCCGCTGATCAAGTCATAAACGGGCGACCAGGCGAACGCGACGAAGAGCAAGGTGAGGCCAAGGATCACCCACGCGAAGTGTTCCTCGCGTTCAAAGATCACGAGGAATCCGAAGGCCAAGTAGGCCAACACGGCAACCACGCCGAGCACGGGTCCTCCGCGTTCGATCCCCTCTCGCACCGGATCGGGCAGCCAAACGTAGCGAAGCATGCTGCCGATGCCTTTGAGCCCGGCGATAACCGCCAGCGCACCCAGCACGAGTCCGCCGAAGTCATACGCGCATTGGATGAAGTAGCTCATGCCACCAATCCCTGCGCGCGTAGCCGCTCCACGACCCAGTGCGCTGCGAACCTGTCGACGTGGACGATGTCGCGCGAGTCGCGACGCACAAGTCCCATACGGACCAGTGGTCCGAGATCCTCCTCGAGGGCGTCAGCAGAGCGGCCGGTCACACGTGCGAGTCGCTGCACGGTGAGCTGCTTGTGCAGGACGAGCTGGAGCAGAAGCAACGCCATCTCGATACGCAGACCGTCGATGGCCGCCACACGGGGCCGCTTGGGCCACCGCATGACGAGCGTATTGCCGTCGACCTTGTCGATGTGGCTGAGCCAAGCCCGCAGCGCGACCGCGACGAGTCCGCCCGAGTAGTCAAAGTAGCGAGTGAACAGCCGCGCCTGACGCCACGGCGCGAGGTCGTCTTCGCGTGTTCCCGCCAGGTCAAACTGCAGTCCGGTGGAACCGTGGCGCAGTGAGATGATCGACTTGAGGGCCTCGGCCGGGAGCGGATCGCAGTCAACCACCGACAGCGCAACATCACCGAGGCGGGTGAGCTTGCCGATGAGTCGCCACGCGTGGATGTTGATGTTGGCGATGAAGAAGTGACGACCGCCGTAGGTCTCCACCAGCTCGATGAACGTGTTGATGATCGCATCGCCGCCGTCGGACCGCTCCCACCACAGCTCGAGGTCGTCGAAGACGAACACTGCGCCGTCGGGAAGTTTGCGCATCAACATGTCGATGTCCCCACGCTCCTTGAGCTCGGCCTCTAGGGCCCGGCGCAGGACGCTGCTGTCCGTTGTTCCGCCCGCGGGAGGCACAATTCGTACGACTTGGCGTCGGGCGAGGCCCTTGCTCACGATGATCTGACACAGGGAGGTCTTGCCGGAACCGGTCTCGCCAACGACGAACAGCGCACCGTGACCGCCTTGCTCGTGCTGCCGAATCGCCGCGCGCGCGCGCTCGATCTCCCGCGCGCGCCCGACCCAGAAGGTGTCGCTAATCGTGGATTGTCCGGAGAACAGCTGCCGGTAGTAGAAGGGCAGCGACGCCAGTAGCCCTTTCTTGGGTTGCGCACCGCGGGCCAGTGCCGTGACGTGGTCGGCGGGGCGTGCTCCGGTTCCGTCGTCGCCGCGGCCGAGGCGGCGGGCAAGCAGAACGCCAGTGCTTCGGCGGTACAGCAGCGCTACGAGGGTTGCGCGAGCGATAGAGCTCGCTTTGCGCGCGAACTTCCGCACGCGAGACACCGCTTTGTGCCCCT
>JAESSZ010000088.1 GCA_016763875.1 Nannocystaceae bacterium | reverse complement strand
GTCGCGACCCAGTTCTTTAGCGCGTCCGCGTGCGGGTCCGGGACAACCAGTGGTCGATGCGCAAGGCGGCGGCATTCGAGTTGACCACAGACGAGCCCGACGACACCGGCATGCTCGCCAGGATCCGCTCGACGCTATCCTCCCGCTCGTGACGGACATGCTGCCCTTGACTCGAATCTGTGCCATCCAGGGGTCTGGACTCCTCTCCCCCATGGCAGGCCAGACCGTGCGCATCCGGGGCGTCGTCACCGGCCACGCGCGCAAGGGCTATTTCGTGCAGGACCCGGTGGGCTCCAAGGACCCGCTCGTGTCTGACGCGGTGTTCGTCTACAGCCCGCGGCAAAAGGCCCGAGTGGGACTGCACCTCGAACTCGAAGGGCGCGTGCTCGACTACGTCAAGGGCGACAACGGCCGACCCACGACACAGCTCAAGGCTTTCGAAGCGAAGCTCCTCCCTGGCACTGCGCCTTCGATCGAACCGGTGTGGCTGACCGCAGAGTTCCTCCCCGACGACGAGGAGGAGCTCGCCCGAGTCCTCAATGGCCTCGAGGCGATGCTGGTCGGGATCCCGAAGGACTCCACGTTCGTCGCGCCGAGCAATCCGTTCGGGGACTACGTGTGCGCTCCCCCCGGCCTCAGCGGCACCCGCACGGCTCGCGGCGGTGTCGTCATCGACCCCGCGCGTCCCCACCGGTGGCTCCCCGGCTTCCGCATGCTGAACTACGACCGCGCTCCGGTGGTCAACGTCGGTGCCACGCTGCTCTCCCCGGTCATCGGGCCCCTGAACTACCGCTCCGAGGCCTATCAAATCGTCGCCCGGGGCACGATTGAGGTCGACGACACGCGGCCGGTGGTGCATCCGAAGGCCTCACTCACCAGCGACGGCGAAGGCATCACCATCCTCGCGCTCAACGGCTTCAACCTCGACGTGCACGTCGAACGGGCCCACGCGGTCAGGGACCCGGATCGCGACATTGATGACGACCTGCTCTACGGTCGGTTCGAGATGCTCGCGGGGGCCATCGTGGACGAGGCGGGGGCACCCGACATCGTCGCGCTGCAGGAGATCCAAGACAACGACGGCGCAGAGCTCAGCTCGGTCGTCGACGCGTCGGAGACGTACAAGCAGCTGATCAAGGATGTGAAGCGTCTGGGCGGTCCGAGCTACCGCTGGGCGGATATTCCTCCCGAGGTCGACGCCGATGGCGGTCAACCTGGCGGGAACATCCGCAACGGGTACTTGTACAACCCCCAGCGGGTGGAGCTGCGCCGCAAGTCGATGCGGCGCCTGGGCGATGGCACCGCCGCATTCGAGGGCTCACGCAAGCCTCTGCTCGCCCGCTTCGAGGTGTTGGGGCAGGACCTCGACATCGTGGTCGTCAATGTGCACCTGGCCAGCAAGCGCCACCAGAACAGCGTGTTTGCGCCGCAGAGGCCTGGCTTCGATGCGAAAGAGGAGACCCGCGTCGCGCAGGCCCGGATCATTCGCGCCGCGGTGGACGAGGTCCAACAAGCCGGCCTGGACTACTACGTCACCGGTGACTTCAACGACTTCGAGTTCAGCCCGACCCTGCGCGCGCTGTGTGGGGACGACAGCGTCAACATGGTGGAGACGCTGCCGCAAAGCGAGCGGTACGACTACAACCACCGTGGCCAGCTCCAGGTCTTGATGCACGGGGTGGTCTCCAAGCGAGCGTTCGACGCTGGTGCGGTTGAGTACGAGGTCCTGCATGGCAACGAGTTGAATGGCGTCGACCCCGGGGGGATGGGCGGCAAGGCAAGCGACCACGCGTACGTGCTGGCGCGTGTTTGCGTCGGGCGCCAAGCCCGGACAAAGGCCGTTTGAGGGTCGTCAGGGTTCTTGTCATGCGAACCCGCGGTGCTGGTCCTTCGCTTCAACTCGTTACGCTCAGAGGAAGCCCAGGAAAATCCTGGGTTTAGTCAGTGGAGGCGCCGGGAGTCGAAGAGGTTTCTTGGGCTCGTAGCGCCCCGGATTCGTACGACTTCGCGGAGCTGTACCCCTATCGACCGATATGAACCGGTATGAACCGAAGGTTGCGGGTGAGTTCATGATCGACGGGGTCGTCGGGTCGTCCGATAGTCAGCGCTGCTCCGCCGGCAGGGTACAAGCCACGACCCGACGCATGCAGGCCCATGCAACACTGGGACGGCGCACCGCGGCGAGACGCCAGCCGCTAGAAGGAGACAACCATGCGGGTACCGAAGTACACCACGGGGAAGAGGTCCAAAAAGGACTACGAACTTGAGGTCCAGGACTGCCACTACGATGGTGCCAAGAAGCAAACTCGTGCGAGTTTGAAGAACCCAAACCAAGGGGGAAAGTACATCCACACGATCGCGACGGTGGATGTCTGGGAGAACGCCCACTTCCATGGAGATGCGGTCGAGACCTACATATTGGAGTCGGGCGAAGCCGTCCTTGTCCAGATGAAGGACGGAGCGGCTCAGCCCAAGCAGCTCACTCGGGGAGAAGCTGTTAGCCTCCCTCGCAATACCCACCATAAGGTCTGGATGAAGCAGGGCGCCAAGATGCATACCGTGAAGGCCGCCGCCGGGGCCGCCGAGGACGCACGATTCAGAGAGTCCCCGGAACTGGAAACGCTCTGCGACAAGACCGGGCTCGACAATCTCCTCGTAGACGCGGGTTGCACCCCGACAGAGGCGAAGCCGGGCGGAGACCAGACTGCGCTAAGGTCCGGGGCCGCGGCGGCGGTCGCCCGCACGACTGAACCGTCCGACCCGTTGACGTGATCGGGCCGGCGGTTCTTCCTGAACCAGGCGTTGTTGGTAGTCGGCCATGCTCGCGGAGTTGTCGATGAAGAAGAGGCAATCGACCTTGCCGCAGCCGTCGGTGATCGGGTCCTCGATCTCCGGAAGATGTTGAACTCGTCGTAGTCGAGGAACGGCGATGTTCGTCCGCACTCCGCTACCATGAGACCCAACATCATCAACCCCGCGGTGTTCACATCGAGCCCACGCGGGCTCCCCGATAGGCTTACAGAGGGTGGATTCCCCTGGCGGTCAGCGGCGATGCCCTGGGGTCAGTCGGTGGATCCCTTCATCGAGAGAAATCGCGCGGAAATTTCTGCGGATGGGTTGGGGCGCGCCTTGGTATTGGGCGAGTGCCTGCGGGCCGCGGTGGCTCGCGATGCGAGCGATGCATGCGTGGCGTGTGCTGCATCGATGGAGTGACGAGGCACGCCGCGAGCGTCGTTGGGTCAGGCGCTGGGGTCGAAGTTTGCGAGCCACCCGTGCGCGACCCCTTGCAGGTGTGCGCGATCTAGTCGGTACACGCGCTCGCGGCCGCGTCGCTCGACCGCGACCAGGCCCGCGTCCCGCAGTACCTTGAGGTGGCGGGTGGTCGTCGGCCACGTGCAGTCGAAACGACCGGCGATCTCGCCAGCTGCGTATGCCGGCCATCGTGATCACCCGCAGCGGGCGTGATCGAGGTCGGAGCGAAGCGACGCTGGGGTTCGGTTCAGGTGTTGAGGTTGCTCTCCTCTTTTCGGCGCGATGGGCCACCGAGCTTGATGCGGTGGGCGTTGCTGAGAATACGATCACAGATGGCGTCGGCGGTAGTCGGGTCGCCGAGCTGGTCGTGCCAGGTCTCGGTGGGGAACTGGCTGGTGATCACGGTGGAGCGCAGCCCGTAGCGGTCGTCCATGATCTCGTTGAGATCACGGCGCTCGCTGGCCCCGACGGCGGCGAGGCCCCAGTCGTCGAGAACGAGAACATCGGTCTTGGCGAGCATCGAGAGCAGTCGCGGGTAGCTGCCGTCGGCGTGAGCAAGTTTGAGTTCGTCGAAGAGTCTGGAGACGCGGCGGTACAAAACTCGGAAGCCCTTGCGGCACGCCTGCTGGGCGAATGCACAGGCGAGGTAGGTTTTTCCGACGCCAGTCATGCCGGTAACGACGATGTTCTGATTGAGCTCGACCCATTTACAGGTTGCGAGCTGCAGGACGAGCTTCTTGTCGAGCCCTCGCTTAGCCGGGTACTCGATGTCTTCGATGCACGCCTGCGAGAGCCGCAGCTTCGCTTGTCGGAGATTTCGCTTCAGGCGTTTGTTGTGTCGGTCGATCCACTCGGCATCGACGAGCAGCCCAAGCCGTTCGTCAAAACCGAGCTGACCGATCTCCGGGTCGCTCTGCTGCTGCTGCCAAGCCTCGGCGAGGCCACGTAGCCGCATGGTGATCATTCGTTGGAAGGTTGGTTCGTTGAGCATGTCTTTGCTTCCTGGTTCGTTCTTGATTCTTCAGTGGTAGTAGTCGCTGCCGCGGATGTTGTCGTGAGCCACCGCGGGTCGCTCGTTCGACGCCTGGTTGTCGACACGGTCCAGCCCGTTCTTGAGCACGCCCTCGACGTGTCGATAGGACCGAGCTCCGACGGCGAGCGACTTTCCGCAGGCGACCTCAAGACGGTCTTGGCCGTACTTTTTGGCGAGCCGCAAGATTCCCAGGCACGATTTGTAGCCCTGCTCGGGATGGGGTCGGTCGTCAAGGATCGCGGCGATGAGCGCCGCAGTGTTCGGACCGACACTCTCCCCCCAGTTGATCAGCCTGCGCGGTGACCACTCCATGTGCGCGCGGTGTGCCTTCGGCATGTGGTCTGGCACGGTCGTAAAACCGCCTCTCCGGAAGTCTCGAGCATGCGAAGCAACCCGCCGTCCTTTCGAGAAAATCTCGATCGTAGACGTCGTGACACGCGCTTTCGGGTGTTTGTCGTCAATGCGCCACCCGTAGGGGACCGAGTAGAAGTGGCCGTCGATATCGACGTGATAGTCGATGTGAACCGTGCAACGTTTCCACTCTG
>JAESSZ010000903.1 GCA_016763875.1 Nannocystaceae bacterium | reverse complement strand
TGCTTCCCGCGCCGATCGGGCACCGGGTAGGCTCCCCGGGCGAGCACCGTGACCCCGCGCCACTCCCATCCCGCCCGCCAGTTCGATTCCTGGCTGAGTCTGTTGGTCGTTTGCCTGGCGCTGCTGGGTGGCGGCGCGTCGTGCAGTCGCGATACGCCCGTCGAGGCTGACCCCGAGCAGCGCATTCGACTCGATGGTGAGCGCTTCGTGGTGCCGCTGTTCGACGACGATCTCATGTTGGGGGGTGCCAACCCGTTGGTCACGATCGTGATCTTCACGGACTACGCATGTGCGCCTTGCGGGAAGTCGTGGTTGGTCATGAAGAACCTGGCCGAGGACTACGGCGAGGACATTCGCATCGTGTATCGCTCGTACACGGTGGCCGGATTTTCGCAGGGCGAGCGGGCGGCCGAGGCGGCCCTGGCTGCCGAGGCACAGGGCAAGTTCTGGGACATGCACTGGCGCTTGTTCGAGCACCCTGGCGAGTTTGATCGACCCACGCTCATTGCCCACGCCCAAGCCATTGCTCTCGATGTTGCGCGCTTCACCGACGACGTCGACACCGGAGCGTTTTCCGGTAAGCGGATTCGGCATCGCCGCGCCGCGACCACGCTGGGAATTCGCGCGCTGCCGATCATGTTCGTCAACGGCTTGTATCTCGCGGGTTACCAGGACGAGGCGATGTGGCACGGCGTGTGGATCACGAGCTGAACCACGCCCGCCAGATGATCACCGACGGGGTTGCGCGCGCAAAGATCTACGAGACCTTGATGGCCGAGGCGAAACCACGCCAGGTCGATCGGCCCAATGCGCCCAAACTGGCGAAGGATCTGGCCGACAAGAAGGCGGCGAGCTTCTACCCCGGAGAAGTCACGCCCCCAGAGCCGGACCAACGTTACGTGATTCGGCCCGATGGTGCGCCCACCAAGGGGCCCAAGGATGCACCGGTGGTGATCGTCGAGTTCGTCGACTTTCAGTGTCCCTACTGCAAGAAGACCTACAATCGAGAGATCACCAAACTGCTGGGCAAGCACGGCGACAACGTCCAGTTTGCGGCGCGTAACCTGCCGCTGGAGATCCACATTGAGGCGCGCGGGGCGGCCCTCGCTGCGCTCGCGGCCGATCGTCAGGGACAGTTCTGGGCGTTTCACGACCGTCTGCTCAGCCACGAGGGCCCGCTGGGACGCAACGTGTTTGTGGACTGGGCTACCGAGCTGGGCATGGACCCGACCCGCTTCGTCACGGACATGGATGCCCCCGAGGTGTTGGCGGCGGTCATCGAAGATGTTCGTCTCGCGGGCAAGGTCGGCATCAACGGCACGCCCGCGTTCTTCGTCAACGGCCGCTATCTCAGTGGGGGGGCCCCGGGTCGACTCACGGCATTGGTCGAAGAAGAACTTGCCGAGGCCGACAGACGCATCGCCGCTGGGACCAAGCGCGGCGAGGTGTTCGAGTCGATCATGGCGGACGCTATCCCCGAGACGGCGTTTCTCAACTGAAGGTGCCGCGATGCTGACCCGCCCATCTCCGACTTCCGCCAATCTCACTCGGCGCCAGATCCTGGCCGGCGGACTCGCCAGTGGCGTGGCTTTGGCGGCGGTGGGTTGCGGCAGGGCGAGGGCAGGGACCGACGACCCGACCTACGCGGGCGCCTTGCCCGGCCCGGACAAAGTCGACGGAAAGCTGTCGCGGCTGATCCCCGGCAAACGCCGCGCGGCGCTGTACACGATGGACGCCCCGTCGGCCGTGAAAGGGGGGGCCGTACCGCTCGTCACGATCGTCGAGTTCTCGGATTTTCAGTGCCCGTTTTGCGGGACCTTGGCCTCGGCGTTGGGCGAGTTGGTTTCCGCGTATCCGGACGATGTACGCATCGTGTTCCGGCAGTTCCCGCTCGGGTTTCACAAACAGGCCGAGCCGGCGGCCCGGGCCGTACTGGCGGCCGGGCGTCAGCAGCGATTTTGGGCCATGCACGACCTGCTGTTTGCCAACCGCGCTCGGCTTTCGGACGAGGCACTGCACGAGTACGCCGAGTCTGTGGGGCTGGACCGTCGTCAGTTTGAGGCCGATCTTTCCGACCCCGCGATCGCGAAACGCGTGAAGGCCGAGACGGACGCGGGGCGCACCCTGGGCGTTTCGGGCACGCCGTCGATGTTCATCAACGGTTTTTTCGTCTCGGGTGTGCTGGACCCCGAAAAACTCACGGACGTGATCGACGGCGAGCGCCGCGTTGCGCATGCGCTGATCGAGGCGGGCAGCAAACGCGAAGAGATCTACGCGCGGTTCATGCGGGCCGCGGGAGCCAAGTGATACAAGTGCCGACGCCGAGGGAGCATCGCGATGGGTGAAAACACCGAAACGGACGACGAGCGAAACGAAGCCGACGGGACCGGCGCGGCCGAAGCGGATGGCGCGGACGAAGCAGATGGCGCGGACGAAGCAGATAGCGCGGACGAAGCAGACGCTCCCAGCGCGAGCACGAGCAAGTCCTCCAGTGCCGCGCCCGCCAAGAAGAAGACTTCGAGCGGCACGTTGATCGGAATCGTCGGGTTTCTGCTCGCGTTGGGCGGTGGTTTTGCAGTAGGCCAGTTCATCAAGCGCGATGACGCATTCGCAGAGGTCGCGAGTGGCCCCAAGCTCAACGTGCGCCTTCGTGGTGATGAGCCGCAGGTCGGGCCCGACGATGCGCTGGTCACGATCATCGAGTTCGCCGACTACCAGTGCCCGTACTGCCAGCAGGCCTCGCCACCCGTGATGAAGGCCGTGGACAAGTACGAGGGCAAGGTGCGGATCATCTTCAAGCACCTGCCGCTGCCGTTCCACAAGGCGGCGTTGCCGGCGGCTAAGGCCGCGTGGGCGGCCCAGCAACAGGGGTCGTTTTGGCCGGTTCACGAGGCCTTGTTCGAATCGAAAGGGAGTCTTTCGGAGCTCGACGCGCTGATCGCCAAGCACGGGTTGGACGCTGAGAAGTTCAAGGTGGACATCGGTAGCGCCGCCGCAGCGGAGTCGATCGACGACGACATGAAAGCGGCCGCTGTTCTGGGGATCGCCGGTACGCCTGCGTTCGTGGTCAACGGTCACCACTACCGGGGCAAGCGGGACTACTCCCAGTGGAAACAGATTATCGAAGCCGAACTCGAAGCGGCCGAAGATGTGGTCGACGGCGGCGTCCCTGCCTCGGGGCTCTACGCCCACCTCATGAAGGACGCGGTCAGCAAACAAGCGCCGCAGCCCTCGGCCGCTCGCAAAGGGGGGCCCGATCCCCAGGCGCGCTACCAGGTGAAACCGGAGGGACGCGCGGCATTGGGACCGGCGGATGCCCTGGTCACCATCGTCGAGTTCTCCGACTTTCAGTGTCCGTACTGCTCGCGCATGGCGCCGGTTGCCCATCAGCTGGTCGACAAACACCCCGACGTTCGCTTCGTGTTCCGCAACCTGCCGCTGGGCATGCACGACAACGCGCGGCCAGCTGCGTTGGCCGCCGTTGCGGCGGGGCGCCAGGGCAAGTTCTGGGAAATGCACGACAAGCTCTTTGAGGAACAAAAGAGCATCCCGGATGCGGCAGACGATGACTTCGAGGACTGGGCCGAGGCCATCGGTCTCGATCTTGAGCAGTTCAAGCGCGACTACGCAGATCCCGCGGTAGCCCGTGAGGTGGACGAGGACGTCGCGGTCGCCCATCGTTTTGGGGTTCGGGGGACTCCTGGCGGGTTCGTCAACGGTAAGTTCATCAGCGGTGCGAACATCGAAGCCTTCGAGGCAGCGATCACGACCGAGCGCGCAAAGGCGCAGGCGCTCGTGGACGGGGGAACCGCTCGGGACCAGGTACTCGACGTGCTGCTCGCTGACGCGCTTCAGCGAGTGATGGTCAAGGGAAGCTAGGGACGATGTCCGACGCCGCACCCTCACCGTCATCCGCGACGTCATCCGCGACGTCATCCGCGACCTCCGCAGGTGAGCCCCGGTCGTTGCTGATGACCGTGGACCCCCTTGGGCTCGCGGCGTTGATGACCTACATCCTCGTTGGCGGGTTTCTGGTGTTCGGCTTTGCGTGGGCGATCTCTCCCGCCGTGCGCAGCCAGAACGCCTCCCCTTGTCGGCCGCTCAAGCCCGAAGAGCGCACTGGCGAGGCGCCGAATTTCCAGGTCCAGGACATGCAGGGCAACCCCGTTGCGCTGTCGGACTTCAAGGGCAAGTTCGTCGTGCTCAACTTCTGGGCGACGTGGTGTGAGCCGTGCACGACCGAGTGGCCGCAGGTGCACCGACTGGCGGAGCGTCTCGCCGACCGCGATGACGTGGTCGTGATCGCGATGAGCATCGACAGCGACCGTGACGCGATCATGCCGTTCCTCGAGCGTATGTCCTTGGACGAGACGCCAGCGTTGCTGTTGTGGGACCCCAAGCAAGAGGTCCACAAAGCGTTTGGGACCAAACAGATCCCCGACACGTATTTCATCGACGAGTCGGGTCAGCTGACCCAGGCGTTCATCAATGTGCGCCCCTGGGGCACGCCGGACGCGATCCATTGCGTGGATTCGCTCGTCGGTCGCTGAGCGCGGGACGAGTCATCCCTGGCTTTCGGTTCTGGCTTTGGGACCGATTGGCGCCGCAGCGGCGTAAGAGTGCGACACGGGCAGCGTTGGCTGAGGGAACGGGACGTCAACGCGTTCCCTTCGTTCATTCTGATTCTCCCGCCCGCATCGTTTGGCGCGGTGTCTCGCTAGACGCGGCCATGCGGTTTTGCGTTGGTGGGGCTCCACGTCTCGCGATGTTCGCGAGGCCCTTGTGTCGCAAAACAGACGGACCTGTACTTCACGCCTTGTATCCGCGGCCCGGATGGCCGCAGTCCTTACCGCCTTAGGCGCGCCCTACCAAGGCGAGGCCATCGCGGCCCCCGCACAGACCAAGAGCGCGACGTCCTCGGCGCTCACGGGCATCGTTCGAGACAAGCATGGCAAGGCGCTGGCGGGGGTGACCGTGGTGCTCGACTGCCTCTGCATGCAGGACGTGCGGGTCACCGATACCAACGCCAACGGCCTGTATCGTTTCAAGGTCCTGCCCTCGGGTCATTTCACCGTGCAAGCGGTGCACAACAACGTGCGCAAGGTCTTGGAGGTCAAACTGGGGCGTGGCGATACTCGGCGGCTCAGCATTGTCGTCAAGGGGGGCGGCAGCAGGCGGACCGTGGTCGTCAAGGGGCCAGCCGTTCGTTCGGCGAGCGGGGAGACGGGGGTCGAGTTCACGGGCGATGAACTGGATCTTATCGCCGCCGGTGGTACCGATCGCAACGCGGTGAGCGGCGCCATCGCGCAGACGGTGACGGGTGGCAAGGATGCGGGCGGCGACACCACTGGGGGCGCCACGTCCGGCGAGATGAACTACGTGCTGGACGGTCTGCGTTCCAACGGGATCGGCAACGGCATGGCGACCCTGGACACGGTCAACGAGTTCGTC
>JAESSZ010000902.1 GCA_016763875.1 Nannocystaceae bacterium | reverse complement strand
GCAGAACTCGGACTACTACATCCCGGGCCAGTTCTTCCTGGGCGTGGCGCACACCCGCGAGTTCAAGGGTGAGCCAGCGGTCGAGTCGTTCAAAAACGTGATTCGCCGCTCGGTCGAGCTTCAGCAGGTCGAAGCTGCGAACAAGAAGAAGAACAAGAAGGAAGCCAAGAAAGCGCGGCGCAAAGCCAAGAAGTCTCGCAAGGGCAAGAAGCGGCGCAGGCGTGACAAGACCTCGACGGAGGTGACCTTCTTGCAGGAGATGGAGCAGTACGAGCACCTCGCGGCGCTTGGTCTGGCGAACATCTTCTACATGGTCGGAAAGTTTGAGCTCTCCATTAAGTACCTCGACCGGATCCCGTTGGACTCGCGGTACTACCTCGACGCAGTGCACTGGGCCGCTTGGGCCGAGTTCCGCCAAGTCGAGGTCGACGAGGAGAAGGCCAACAGCCACTACCAGCGAACGCTGGGGTACGTGCACACGCTCAACGCGCCGTTCTTCGAGGACTACCTCTACCCGGACGCGCTCAAGCTCAAGGCCGTGACCTACTACTTCAACTGTCGCTACGACTCGGCCAAGTTCACGGCCGACGAGTTCCAGCGGAAGTACCCGCAGACCATGCAGGACCTCAAAGAGATCCTCGCCCAGGCGCCTGAGGACTTCCAGCTGTACGACCTGGCCAAGAAGATTGTCGACGAGGAGTCCGACCTCGACCCCTTCGTGGAACAGGTCGCCCAAAAGGCGCTCCAGGACAAAACGCTCTCCAAGTACTTCGCGTACGTCGAAGAACTCGAGAACGAGACCGAACTCTACGAGACGATGAGCGGTGCGTTCAAAAGCGCAGGTATTGGCGAGCGCGTCACAGAGGACCTTGACCTCGCGCTATCAGCCGCCCGCGAACGAACCGGCGCCGAAGCGCGGCAGCGTATCTCCGCGCAGATCAAAGAGATCAAAGAGCTCAACGTCGAGATGATCAAGGTTGAGTACGAGATCCTTGAGCGGCGCAAAGCCCAGAAAAGCCTCGAGCAAGTCCCACCCAAGCCGGACAAGCCCGTGGTCGACAAAGAGCACGAGATCTACAAGTACAACGGCGAGTACTGGCAAGACGAGCTTGGCTACTATCGCTACAAGGTCTCCAGCATGTGTAAGGAGTAGCAGTACTCCCCTCGTGCAGACCCTTTAAGAGACGCGGGCCGGGGAGTCCGGTCCGCAGCTCTTCCGATTCGCCCTCATCCGCGCAGAGGGAACTTTACTTGATTTAGGACATCCAACCGCGGGGTCATCTGCTGGCCCGGTGGGGAAGAGGAACCGATCCAATGACCACGTTCAGCTCAAAGAATGAAGGCCCGCGTCGCATCCGCAACCTGGGCATCTTCACGACCATCGCAGGAGCCATGCTCCTCTCTGCGCCCGCGACCACCTTTGCCGCTCCTGAAGGCGACGGCTCCGTTCGTTACGAACGTAAGTCCGGCAAGGTGAGGACCAAGAACAACTTGGACACCAAGTTCAAGAGCGCGCAGAAGTCCGCTGAGAAGGACAAGAAGAAGCAAGTCCAGATGATGTCGGCCGACGAGTTCGCCCGGCAAAAGGCGGCCGTTACTCGCGAGATCGCGGACAAGCAGATCGGCATGTTGACGCGCCTCATCAAGGCGACCGACTCGACCGACACGCAGTACCCCGACTACCTGTTTCGTCTGGCTGATCACCACCTCGACAAGAAGTCCTACTTCGACCGTCAGGCTGGCGCGCTCTACGACAAGATCTACGACGCTGAGGACGCCAACAAGAAGGCCGCGGCCAACCAGTACAAGCAGAAGCAAAAGGCGTTCGAGAAGAAGTCCAAGGGCTCCTCGGCCGATGCCGTTCGTGTCTATCACGCACTGGTCACCAAGCCGCAGTTCGCCAAGTTCAAGCGCCTCGACGAAGCGCTGTACTTCTACGCGTTCGAGCTCGGGCAGCTCAAGCGCGAGTCCGAGATGAAGGACGCGTACCTGCGTCTCATCCGGGAGTACCCGCAGTCGAAGTACATTCCCAACGCATTCCTGTCGTTCGCCGACTTCTACTACGGCAAGAATCAAATCCAGGACGCGCTGAAGCTCTATCAGAAGATCGTCGACGGCTACAAAGACAGCCCCGTCTACGCGTACGCGCTCTACAAGATGGGTTGGTGTTACCTCAACCCGATTGGCACCTCGGAGCCCGAGTACGCCAAGAGCCTGCAGAAGTTCGACCAGACGGTGAAAGCCACGTTGTCTGGACGAGCGGGCAGCGAGGCCAACGCCAAGCAGCTACGTCGCGATGCACGTCGCGACATGGTCAAGGCCTACGTTCACTCCGGCAAACCTTCGCGCGCCTGGGACTACTTCAAGTCCATCGGCAACGGCCCGAAGAAGAAGGAGAACATGGCGCGCAAGATGATGGAGCTGCTTGCCGGCGCCTACTTCGGCGAAGGCATGTACGTCGAGTCGAGCGCGTCCTTCAAGAAGCTGCAGAGTGTCTACTCTGGCGACGCGCAGGAGTGCACCTGGCAGGCGCAGATCGTTGTCAACGCGCTCGCGAGTGACAACAAGAACATCCAGTGGAACGAGACCCAGCGTCTGGGCCGCTACTGGGAGTCGTATCGCGACGGCAAGTTCAAGAAGACCACCAAGAAGAAGTGCCGCGATGAAGCGCGCGACACCATTCAGCAGATGGCGACGGTCTGGCACGACGAGGCCGAAAAGACCCGCGTTCCGGAGACCTACGACCTATCCGAGAAGGCCTACAACGCCTTTCTCTCGTTCTTCCCGAAGGACAAGTCCGCCTACGAGATGAACTACTACTACGCCGAGATTCTGTGGGCGCAGGGGGTCAACCTCTACAACTCCAAGGATCGCGGCACGCAGGAGGCGGGGCTCGCTAAGTTCCGCAGCGCACACGAGGAGTTCCTCAAGGTTCTCAAGCGCAACAAGAAGGGCAAGTACACCAAAGACGCTGCGTACGCGCAGATGCTCGCGATGAAGAACGCCCTCGAGTACGACGAGACGGGCGGTCGTTCCAAGGCGTGCAAGCTCAACACCGAAGGTGTTTGCGTCTACAAGGACAAGAAAAAGAAGAAGAAGGTCAAAGCGTCCAAGGACACGAAGACCAACACCGCCACCGACTTCAAGGTGACGCCGTACACCGACAAAGAGGAGGGGATGCTGACCTCCTACGACGTGTACCAAAAGTACATCAAGGACCCGAAGGACAAGGAACTCCCCAAGATTGAGTACCACCGGGCCAAGTTGATGATGGAGCACAACCGCTTCGACGAAGCGAAGCCGGTGCTCAAGACGTTGGTCACGAAGTTCGACGGATCAATCTACGCGGCGTGGGCCTCGGAGATGCTGATCGACCTTCTGACGATTCAGTGGACCGACACCAGCAACACGCCCGAGGACACCGTCCGGACCGGCGAAGAGCTGGAAGAGTGGGCCATCAAGCTCCAGAAGATGAAGACCTTCAAGCACAAGGAGGCCTCGCGTATTCGCGAAGCCATCCCGACGCTGTTGGCCGGCATTGGCTGGAAGAAAGCCGAGGCCTACCAGGCGCAGGGCGCTGCGGGCGACCCCGAAGGTTTTGTCCGTTGCGGCGAGCAGTACGTCAAGGTTTGGAACGACCACGAAGACCACGACAAGGCCGACATCTTGTTGTTCAACGCAGCGCGTTGCTTCGAAGCCGCCTACCTCGTGGGCCAGGCCATCACACTGCGTGGCGAACTCCTGAGTCGTTACCCCTCCAGCGAGAAGTACCAGCAGACGCTCAAGGAAGTCGCCGAGAACTACCAGGCCATCGCGTACTACGATAAAGCCGCGACGCACCTGGAGAGGTACGCCAACGAGTTCAAGAAAGACAGCTACGCCGGAGACGCATTGTCCAACGCGTACATCTTCCGCGCGGGGTTGGGCGACGAGGCAAAAGCCAAGGCTGACCTCGAGAAGTACGAGGCGCTCTACAAGAAGAAGAACCCGCAGAAGGCGGCGAAGATCTTCTGGTCGAAGAACGAGCTACTGGACTCGGACGGCGCCAAGCTTGGGCACGCCCGTCAGTACATCAAGACCTACGGCAACCGTGGTGGTTCCGACCGCCGCATCGTGGCCGAAGCAACCATTGGCCAGATCCTATGGCGCCAGTCCTGCGGCAAGGAGCTGCTTTACGACAGTTGCCTCACCGTCAAGCGTAAGCGGGCGACCGCAGGTGAGGACAAGCGCGAGAAGGCCAAGAAGCTGCGTCGCAAGGCCAAGAAGAAGAACGACATTCCAAAGTTGTGCGGTAGCTCGACCCACGGTCTGATCACGGTCCACTCCCGCGACAAGAAGAGGGCGGAGCAGGCGCAGTCGCACTTCAAGACGGTCTTGAAGATGAGTGGCAAAAAGGCCGACATCCCCAAGGAGGAGTACGCCCGGATCGACGCCTACAAGAACGCTATCGGCATGTCGATGGTGTACACGGCCGACCGTAAGTACGAGCAGTACCTCGGGATCAACATCCCGACCGGTCTCGAGTTCTACGTCGAAGAATGGAAGAAAGACTCTGGACTGCCCAAGTGGGAGCGCGAGTACAAGGAGCAGGTCAAGGTCAAGGACGCCTCCGTCAAGGAGTTTGGTGAGTTCTTTCAGAGCAAAACCAAGCTGGGCGAGGACTTGATCAAGCAGTACGCGAACGTGAAGTCGTCCAAGAGCCCGTTTTGGGTTCTCGCGGCAGCGGCCCGTACCGCGGTGCTCTCGCAGAACTTCGCAGACCAGCTCTATCGCGCCGAGGTGCCCAAGAGCATCAAGACGGAAGACCAGTACTTCGTGTACTGCGATGCGCTTTCCGACTACGCGACGGGCCCGCAGAAAATCGCGGTGGGCGCTTTCACGTACTGCCTCGAGAAGTCGACCGAGTTCCAGTACTTCAACCAGTTCTCGCGCATGTGCGAGGAAGAGCTCCAGCAGCGCAACCCGGACCAGTATCCGGCGACCAACGAGCTGTTCGGCACGTCGACCTACACCGACTCGGTGCTCGATGTGGTCGGGGTTCAGACAGACCTCACCGGTGGTCGTAAGACCGCGGACAAGCCCAAGAAGAAGAGCGGAAAGTCCGGCCTCTAGACCGGGACGAAACGGATTAGGTGAACACCATGAAGAATCTCAATCGTCTCGTCAGTCTCGCCGCTATCGGGCTGCTGTTGTCGGTCAGCGGGTGCAAGGGCAAGGACAAAGGCACGACCGTTCCCGGTGGGTCGTCAGTGGATGCGGCCGTGAATCCCGACAAGGCGTCGGCGGAAGCAAAAGCCGACTTTGAAAAGGTGGTCAAGCGCTACAAGTCGGCCAAGGCAGAGGGCGCTTCGCTGTCGAAGTCACAATGCGCGGACTTCTCCGACGGGTTCATGAAGGTCTACAAGCGGCACGGTCGGCAGATGACCGTGGCTTGGTTCAACGCGGGCGCCGTGCACGACGAATGTGGCGAGCACGCCAAAGCCGAGGAGATCTACAAGAACGTCGTCGCCAAGGTCCCCAAGTACGATCTCTCGTACAACAATCTGGGGGTCATCTACTGGAATCGTCGCCAGGAGCAGCGTGCGCTCGACTATTTCAAGAAGGCGGTCGACGCCAATCCCGCAACGCGAGCCCCGCGAAACAACCTCGCCGCTTCGTTGCGAAACAAGTACTCGAAGAACCCGAAGCAGAGCGACTTCGACAAGGCTGAGAAGGACATCCAGCGGGTTCTGGCGGTCGATTCGGCCAACCGGTTGGCCTACGAGAATCTCGCGCGCTTGTACTACGACCGCGGGCGTCTCAAAGACAAGTCGTACCTGCTGCTCGCGAACCTGGTGATCTACCAGGCGACTCTCGTGCTCAAGAAGAACGACGAGAAGAGCCCCGACCTCTACAACCTCAAGGGGCTGATCTACATGGAGCGCGACAACCAAGTCGATGCGCTCCGGTCGTTCAAAAGCGCCGCTGAGGTCAACCCGAAGCACGCCGATGCGCACATGAACATCGCGATGATTTCGATTCGGTTCCGCGACTACAAGCAGGCCGAAGAGAGCATCAAGATCGCGATGAAGGCTGGTCGCCAGTCCAAGAACGTCGAGGCGTACCTTGGTCTTGGGGTCGCGCAGCGTGGCTTGCGTAAGTACAAAGAGGCGGAGAAGGCCTTCAAGAAGGCAATGGACCTCAACGGCAAGGACCCGCGTCCTTTGTACAACCTGGGCATTCTCTACCAGGAGCACATCGCTACAGCGCAGGAGGACTTCTCCAAGAAGCCCTACGAAACCGCTAAGGGTTACTTCAAGAAGTTCGCCAGCAAGGCGGGCGGGGACAAGGAACTCGCTGAGAAGGTCGAGGACGCCAAGAATCGAGTCGTGGGCATCGACCAGCTCTTCAGAGACATCGAGGACATGGCGAAGCTCCAGGCCGAGGCCGACAAACTCGAAAAGCTGATGAAAAAGCAGGAGGCAGAGGAGCGCAAGCGCTTGCTCGACATCGAGGCGCGGGCGAAGGCAGCTGCGGGTAAAGCAGCGGCAGACGCGGCCAAGACGCCAGAGCCAAAGAAAGAAGAGCCCAAGAAGTAGGGCGTTAGCTTCTCGTTCGCGAGGGCGGTTCTTGCTTCGGCAGGGCCGCCCTTTGCATTGGTTGATGGTGTCCTTGGCCGGGTACGACACCTTCTGTGGAGGTGCGGCGATCTTTCACTGGCGCTATGTGTGCTGCCCTTTTGTGAACGCGAAACGTCGCTGCGATCGGTCGATTGCGGCAGTTCCTTGGTTTACATCGCGGGTCGGCCCGGCTAGGATTTGTGGGCTGGTGGGCGTTCCCGATGGGTCGGGGCCTCCGCCACATTTGCGGGTCAACCATGCGCACAGCAGCGATCTCTTTCGTCACCACAATGCTCATCGCGGGTACGGCTTGGGCCGCTCCAAACAACGGCGATGCCGATTCAGCGGCATTCTCCGGCGCACAAGGCGATGTTGCGGTCTACGACTTCGAAGATGACAACGTTGACGGCGAGCTCCTCAAGCCAGAGGGCGCGAACATCGCGTCTCGTGGCCGCGTGAAGCACGCCTCGCTCATCAACATCCGTCCTCACTTCATCCCCGAGCTCATCAACCTCGCGCTCGACGTGTAGGGGATCGGGCCTTCGGGGTCCAGACCGACACGATAGCGACTAAATCTGCTGTGCCGCGGAGCCTCCTAGGTTTCGCGGCCGTTGCGCGTTTGCCTCGAATCGGCAAGTAGCGCCCGTTTACTCCGCATCTTGACAACCTAGCCGCTCCTGAGCACAGCGTGTGCGCTTGCACACGAATGTTCTTTGGAACAAGAGTCGCAACCCTGGGAACCTGTCGCCCACGCGGTTGTCTTCTCCCCCGCTGAACCAAGTCCCATTCGTGGGGCTACGTCCAAGGACGCATCCAGATGTCCCAGACGCTCAATCTCAAGATCTACCAAAACAACCAGTTCGTCGAAGCGAAAACCCTTTCGCAAGACGTCATCAAGATCGGCAAACTCAAGAGCAGCCATCTGTGCCTTGAGGACGACACGGTCGCCCGCATGCATGCGGTCATCGAGGTTTCGGGGTCGGACGTTCGGGTTATCGACCTGGGCAGTTCCACTGGAACCTTGCTCAACGACGCGCGAGTCGAGAAAAACGCAGTGCTCAAGCATGGCGATGTGCTCGTGTTCGGGCCGTACCGTGTCGAGTGCGAGTTCGTTGAAGTCGCCGTCGCCGCACCCGTTGCGCCGCAGGGAGCGACTGTTGTTGGACCGGCTCCGCAGGGGCCCCAACATGCAGTGGCCGCACCGATGGGGGGCACCATGGTCCCGCAGTCCGCGGGCGTTGCTATGGCCGCGCAGCAGATGGCGCCGCAGCAGGCTTATGCCGCTGCGCCACAGGCCGCAGTTGCGCCGATGCAAATCGACGCATCCGAGGTCGAACGCCAAGACGGCAGCCAGGTTGCGGAGGTCATCTCCATGTACAACCGCACCGTGCTCGACGTTCAACACGTCGGGCAGGTGAAACCGAAGAAGAGCACTGCGCCGATCTTTCTGGGGCTCGGCGGCCTGTTTGTTCTTCTCGGTGGCGGTGTTTTAGCGTCCGAGATCTCGCAGGACTGGAGCACCTACCAAGTCGCCAAGGCCGAAGCGCTCGATGAGGGCGTCCCGCTTCCCGATGAGCCGGGCAACGGCTTGGGCGGTCTCGGCATGGGCCTAATGCTTCTGGGGCTGGTCCCGTTCGGCATCGGCGTCGTTCGTCTTAGCGACCGAGGCGTTCAGAACTACACCATCGGCGAGGGGCATCATGCCGAGTTCCACGTGCCGACTCAGGGACTGCCGGACGCAACCGCGTTCCCGCTGGTCCGTGGCGGCGGTGGCGGCGACTACACCCTGAACTTCACGCAGGGCATGGAGGGTGAAGTCACCCTTGAGGGGCAGAAGATCAGCCTCGCAGAACTCGTGAGTTCGGGTCGCGCGGGTGCGATGGGGTCGTCCTACTCGTTCCCGCTCCCTCCTGGGGCGCACTGTCGCGTCACCTATGGCGGGATGACCTTCCACGTCAACGCGGTGCCCGCTGGCAGGGTGCTCGCAGCGAAGTCCGAAACGGACAAGCCGTTCTGGATCTACAACGGCGCTTCGCTTGCGGTCATTGGGACGCTCTTGGTGATGACCCACCTCATCCCCGACGATGCGCTCGACATGAACATGGACGACATGATGGCGGACAACCGCTTCGTCGGATACATGAACCAGCCCGATGAGGTTCCCGAAGAGGAGCCGCCGCCCGAGCAAGAAGACTCGGACGACGAGGCGGGTGGCAGTGGCCAGCGCCACAAGGGTGAGGAGGGCAAGATGGGCAAGCCCAGCTCCAAGAAGAAATCTGGCCTGTACGCGATGAAGGGTCCGAAGGACGCCATCCCGCAGATGGCTCGTAACTTCGATCCCGACATGCAGTCGCGCAACGCCGGTATTCTTGGCCAGCTCGCGATGGAGAGTGGTCACTTCCTGGCATCGCCTTACGGGGCAGCCTTCGCGGTCGGTAACGACGACGAAGACGTCTGGGGTGGTCTTACCGGTACAGAGGTCGGCGAGGCGTTCGGCGTCGGCGGTCTCGGCTTGGTCGGCACCGGTCGTGGTGGTGGCGGTACTGGTGAAGGCACCATCGGCCTCGGCAACGTTGGCCTTATCGGTAAGGGCGGCGGCGGCGGCACGGGTTCTGGCTACGGCCGAGGATCTGGCGCTGGCTTCGGTGGCCGCGGCAAGCGAGTCCCTCGCGTGCGTCAGGCAAAGGCGACCGTCAAGGGCGCCATGGACAAGGACATCATTCGCCGTATCGTCCGCTCGCACATCAACGAGGTTCGCTACTGCTACAACCAAGGTCTCGTGCGTGACCCGAACCTCAAGGGTCGTGTCTCGATTCAGTTCACGATCGGACCCACCGGTAAGGTTCCGGCGGCTGTCGTGGCGAGCTCGTCCGTGAAGGACAAGAACGTCGGCAACTGCATCGCCAAGGCGGTCAAGCGCTGGAAGTTCCCGCGGCCAAGGTCGGGCGGTAACGCGGTTGTTACCTACCCGTTCGTGCTCAATCCAGGTTGATCGCAGTCGAAGTCTGGAGAAGGAGGGGAGCCCAAGTGGCTCCCCTTTTTCGTTGGTTTGAGGCGGGCGGTCGCCGCCTTTTATCTTGACTTCGCCAGCAACCTCGGAATCTTCGGAACCTAGCGGTCGAAGCGTTGTCTCAAGAAGCACAACGCAAGAGCGACGCCCCGAGCAGCGGGCTTCGAAGGACGACAGGTTTTTTGCCTGCGCTTCGTGGCTACCCGCATGCGGAACGGACCTCTGCGCCTTGAGTACCCACGCACTCGCTGTGCCGGGACCGGTCCGACCTTCCGTCGACCGCGTTCGCGGTGCATCGCCGGAGACCCGACCATGTCCAACCCTCTGTCCCTCAAGATTTTCCACAACGGCCGCCTCGTTGACCACAAGACCATCAGCCAAGACGTGATCAAGATCGGCAAGCTTCCGAGCAGTCATCTGTGCTTGGAGGACGACAGCGTGGCCCGCATGCACGCGGTCATTGAGTCGTCGGGCAACGACGTGCGTATCATTGACCTCGGTAGTGCGGGAGGGACGTTTCTCAACGGGCAACGCGTGGAGAAGAACGCATCTGTCACGGATGGGGACGCACTGGACTTTGGTCCGTATCGCGTCGAAGTCGAGTTGCTGCACGCCGCCGGTCTCGCAGCTGCAGGTTTCGGCGCGTCGATGCCTGTCGGTGCTGCCGGCAACCATCTCACTACGCCACGCACGGCGGGCGCTACGGCTCTGTCTCCTGCGGCCGTCGTGCCCCAACCGGTTGGCCGTGTCACGCCAGGGCCAGTGCCGTCACATACGCAACTCGACCCAGGCGAGGTGGAAACTCAGGACGGGACTCGCGTCACGGAAGTTATTGCGAGCTACCGCGGCACGGTCCTGGACGCTCAGCACGTAGGGCAGGTCAAGAACCGTCGCCGAAGCGCCTCGCTGTTTCTTGGTGCCGCCGCAACGTTGATGCTCGGCGGCGCGGCGATGCTGGCGTCCGAGGTCGGCCAGGACTGGGAAGGCTACGCTGCAGCGAAGACCGCCGCGTTTGAGGACGGGGCAACGCAGCCCGAAGTGCCGGGCCTCGGGCTCGGTGGGCTTGGTCTCGGCCTGATGCTGTTTGGGTTGATCCCGATGGGCCTTGGTGTCGTCCGCCTGAGCGATCACGGGCTGAGCACCTATCGCATCGGTGAGGCGCACAACGCCGCGTTCAGCACTGGCTCCGCCGGCTTGCCGAGCGACACGTTTGCGCTGGTCGACACAGGTGCCGGGGGCCACATTCTCAACTTCACGCCTTCGATGACGGGTGCGGTCACAGTTGGGCAAGAGTCAATCTCGTTGGCGGAGCTTGCCTCTAGCGGTCACGCCGCCGGAAACGGCAGCGCCTATGCCTACGCCCTTCCGGCTGGTGCGCGCTGCAAACTCGAGCATGGCGAGGTCACCTACTTCATCAATGAGGTTGCGGCAGGCAAGCGCATCGCTGGCAAGGGAGAAGCGGACAAGCCGTTCTGGGTTTACAACGCCGCGTCCCTTGCCGCTCTCGGTGGCTTGCTGATCATGACCCAGCTCATTCCAAACGAGAGCATGGCGATGGACCTGGACGCCAATGAAATGACCAGTTGCTACGTCGGTTACATGACTCAGCCCGATATTGAGGAAGAGGTCGTCGAGGAGGAGGAGGTCACCGAGGAGAGTGAGCAGGCCGGTGGTCAGGGCAGCAAACATGCGGGCGACGAGGGGGCCATGGGCGATCCCAAGAAGAAAGCCGCGAACAAGATGTACGCGAGCAAGGGCCCCAAAACCGCGGTGCCTCAAATGGCGCGCAACTTCGACCCCGACATGCAAACGCGCAACGCGGGAATCCTCGGTCAGCTCCAAAGCGAGAGTGGGCACTTCCTCGCATCACCATTTGGTGCGGCCTACAACGTTGGCAACGACGATGACGACCTGTGGGGGAACATGACCGGTACCGAACCGGGCGCGGCCTACGGGCTAATGGGTCTCAGCGGCGTTGGTGCGGGGCGCGGCGGTGGCGGCAGCGGGGAGGGCACCATCGGCATGGGGAACGTGGGCCTCATCGGGCACGGGCTTGGCGGCGGTCACGGGGGCGGCTACGGCCCGGGTGACGGCAAGGGCACCGGGTTCAAGAATCGCGGCCGGAGAATTCCTCGGGTTCGCATCGCGGCCGTCAAGAGCGCCGCGGGCATCGACAAGGGCATCATCCGGAGAATCGTGCGCAACCACTTCCGCGAAGTCGTCCATTGCTACAATCAGGGGCTCGTCGGCAACCCCAACCTCAAGGGACGCGTCGCGGTTCAGTTCGGCATCGGCCCGACCGGTAAGGTCACGATGTCCGCCGTCGCCAGCAACACGACGGGCGACTCGAACACCGGCAACTGCATCGCGAAGGCCATCAAACGGTGGAAGTTTCCCAAGCCGTCCACCGGCGGCACGGCCATCGTCACCTACCCGTTCGTGCTCAACCCCGGGTGAGCCCCCGCCGCTTGAGTCCTCCGCGTTCACACGGGCCCCGTCAGCATCCGCTGCCGGGGCCAAGTTTTGCCGTCAGCCCCGTCTGAGAGCACGTCTCGCGCCCATGTGCGTGCTAAGCGGGGGCTGCGCAAACGGCACGTGGGATACCGAGAACGGTTCGCCTTGTCACCATGCGATCCGGCTCGGTAAGCTTCTGCCGCCGCCCTTTTTGCCCGGGGAGCCAAAGACCAGATGCGCCGAATGTCGCTTGTCCTCGCCGCCATCCTCCCGATGCTCGTGGTTTCGCCAGCCTGTAAGTTGGCCAGCCGCGCGCGCATGAACTCCATCAACCGGATGAATGAAGGCATCAAGATGGAGGCCAAAAACAACACCTCCGCGGCCGAGCGGTTGCTCAAGGAGTCGATCGAATTCGATCCGACCCACGCCAAGGCACACCACGCGCTCGGACTGATCTACCTGAAGCAAAGCAAGCTGAAGGACGCCGAGAACGCCTTTGTCGAGGCGATCAAGCACATGGCCACCGAGGACGGCGGCCCGAACGCCGAGTACAACTACCAGCTCGGCGTTGTGATCGAAGCTCAGGCCAACGCGCCCGGTGTCTCGCAAACCGACAAGCAGACCAAGTACAACGAGGCGATCGCCGCTTACCAAGAGACGATCAAGATCAACCCCAAGAAGTACAAGGCCCACCACCGTATGGGACGCCTGTACGCTGACCTTGATCAGCCGGCCCCCGCGGACCAAGCCTTCCGCAAGTCGATCGAGATTCGGCCGAAGTTCAGCCCGGCCTTCGTCGCGCTT
The DNA here is from genome assembly GCA_016763875.1 of Nannocystaceae bacterium. Taxonomy (GTDB): domain Bacteria; phylum Myxococcota_A; class Polyangia; order Nannocystales; family Nannocystaceae; genus JAESSZ01. The sequence continues at coordinate 6,813 of JAESSZ010000902.1, read as the reverse complement.
GGCCACATGTACATCGACTACGGCCACGCGAATGTAGCGATGTCCGTGATGGACGCAGGGGTGAAGGTCAATCCGAACGACGAGCAGATGTGGGCCGGCCTTGGTCGTGCGTACTTCGATCTCAACAAGCCGGACGAGGCGATCGATGCCTACAAGAAGGCCAAGGCGATCGACCCGGAGATGACGGATGTGCTGTACGGCTTAGGCATGGCCTACGCCGACAAGCGCGACCGCAAGAACGCAGTCGAGCATCTTCAGAACTTCATCCAGAAGGCGGGCGATAGCGTTCCGGCGGACCGCAAGAAGGCGGCCACGAACACGATCGCGCGCATGCAGGACGTCATCTAAGGCGCTGCCGTCCAAGTTGGGACGGTGCGTGGGCGCCGTCTAGTGATGATCAAAAGTCCTGGTCGCACCCAACCTGGGTGGCGGCCCGCGTTTGCGTGTCCGTCTGTGGTGGTCTCATGTGCTGTGTCGTGCCCGGAAACGGCGCTCGCACACGGTGGCCTCGACGCTCGTCTCGATGCTCGCGTCCGGTTCCGCCGGGCGCGACGATTCGACGGGTCGCAGTGTGGCCGCCTCGTACCAACGCGCGCTGCGTCAGTGGGCTCGCCGGGTCGCGTTGTTAGATGATGCTGCTTTGCGCAGCGATTGAAGCCGCGGTTTGCCGCGTGTACTATCCGGACTGCCCGAGCCAGGAAATTCTCCTGTAAGTCTCGAAGGATAGATGCCTCAGATGGAACTCACCCAGCGCATCAAACAGCGGCTCAACGAGGTCGAAGACTGGCCCGCGGTCATCGACGAATTGGAAGCCGAAGCGGAAAGCAGCGGCGAAAGTGTCGAGCAGTCGAAGGCCTTCTTCGCGCTCGCCGGCGTGTGCGAGGACTTCTTCCTAGATAAAGCGCGCGCGATGACCTGCTATCAGCGTGCGTTCAAGTTGGATCAGACCAACTTGATAGCGCTACGCAACGCGCGACTTATCTACGAGGACATGGCGCACCTCGAGATGGTTACTCGCTTGATGGGTGTCGAACTCAAGCGCAACCAAGACGAGGGTGCCGTCGCCGAGTTGAACTACTCGTACGGACGAGCCCAACTCAACCAGCGTCAGATCGATCAGGCGCGCACGTTTCTGGAAGCGGCGACCGGCGCCGAGCCCGACAACGCCGAGTACCGCCAGCGATTCCAAGAGACGATCTACGATCGCAGTAACTGGCAGCTGGGTTTGGACACGGTCTACGAGCAGTTGCGTGCTCTCACCGGTGAGGAAGACCCACTTGCAGGGAAAGTTGCGGGCACTGGGGCACAGCTGTCGGGCCTGTACCTCAAGGGCGCTCGCATCTTGCAGCAAGAGGCCGCCGACGATGAGCGTTTGCTGCCGCTGCTGTTCAAGGCAATCGAGGCCGACCCGCTCAATCACGAAGCGGGGTTCATCGCCGAGGTCCTTCTTGCAGAAGCCGGGCAACTGCAGCACATCCAAAAGCTGCAGGACCGTCGCCTTGAGTTGGTGACCGATCCCGACGTGCGTCTGCGGTTGATGCAGCAATTTGCCGTGGTCTGGCAGATCCGTCTCAACAACAATGAGATGGCCGCGTACTTTCTGCACCAGGCTCTTGAGGCCGCTTACTCTGGCGAAGAGTCAGCGGGAACCGAAGGCGTGCCGAGCTGGCATGTGGCCGCGTTCCGGACTTTGGTTCAGCACGCCGACGACACCGGGCAAGCAGACTCGCTCGTGCCGCTGGCCAAGCGCGGACTTGCGGTGATCGCTGACGAACAAGACGCTGCCCTGGTCGGCCTTCAGGCCGGACAACTCGCGTGGAAGAAGTTCAACGACGTCGAAACGGCGAAGGTGTTCTTCGCTCGGGCGGCTGGTCTTGCTTCGGCCCACCCGATCATCGTCGAGTTCCGAAACGAAGTTGGTGAGATCCCGACCGGGGATGTCGCTGAGGTTCCCGAGCCCGAGGCAGAAGTGGAAGCGGAGCCTGAGGTCGAGGCAGAAGCGGAGCCTGAGCCTGAGCCCGAAGTTGCGGTCGAGGCAGAAGTGGAGCCCGAGGCGGAAGTGGAGCCCGAGCCCGAGGCAGAAGTGGAGCCCGAGGTCGAGGCGGAAGCGGAGCCCGAGGTCGTGGCGGAAGCGGAGCCCGAGGTCGTGGCGGAAGCGGAGCCCGAGGTCCTGGCGGAAGCAGAGCCCGAGGTCCTGGCGGAAGCAGAGCCCGAGGTCGTGGCTCAAGCAGAGCCCGAACCCGAACCCGAGCCCGTTTCGTTTGGCGACGAAGAGTTCACGCCAGACCAGATGGCGCTCATCGAGAAGGCGCAGGCCGCCGACAAAAAGGGGGGCAAGCGGGCGACCGACGCCTGGCGTGCGGCGGTAAGCGACATGCCGACCAAGGTGTTCCCGCGGGCGCGCCTCAAGCAGCTCTACGTGGACAACAACAAGTGGTCCAACGTTGCTGATCTGCTGAAAGACCAGCTCAAGCACATCCCCGGGGGCCAGCTTGAGGAACGCGAGGCGCTGTACTGGGAGCTCGTAGAGCTTTATCGGGAGCGGTTGCGTCAACCGGGCCTCGTTGTCACGACCTTGGCTGCGCTCGAGAAGGCGCTCGAAGCCGCCGAAGAGACCGCTCGCTTGCTGAAGGTTGTCGAAGCTCAGCAGTCGCAGTTTGAGTCGATGAAGCGCTGGCCGGACCTCATCGGACGGATCCGTCGCCGCGCCGATCTCTCCGAAGATCCGGAGCAAGCCAAAGAGCTGCACCTCGAGGCGGGCATGCTCTTCCTCGACAAGTTCAACAACCAGGCCGAAGCGATCAAGAGCTTCGAAGCGGTCCTCGAAGTCGACGAATATCACGCGGAGGCTATCGGCAAACTCAAGGAGCTCTACGGTCGCCGTCGCGATTGGGAGAAGATGCTCGCGGTTCAGCAAAAGGAGCTGGCCCTCATCGAGGATCCCGAGGAGCGCAAGGCGCAACTGTTAGAGGTCGCTCGTACCGCCGGGCAGAAGATCAAGAAGCCTGCGCTGTCGATTCAGTTGTGGAGTCAGGTCCTTGAGACAGACCCCGAGAACATCGAAGCACTCGGTGTGCTCGAGTCGATGCAAGAGCGCGAGAAGTCGTGGCCAGATCTGGCTGCGACCATTGAGCGACTCCTCGAGATTGGCGACGACAGCACCGATCAGGGCAAATACCTGGTCAAACTCGGACTGCTGTACTCCGACAAGATCGGGGACAACAAAGCGGCGATTCGCACCTGGGAGAGCCTCCACGCCCTCGATGCCAACAATCGCCGGGCACAAGACGCGCTCAAGAAACTCTATCTCGCCGAGGGCGACATGGAGAGCCTTGAGGCGTTCTACGCCAAGCAGGACAAATGGGCCGAGTTCATTCGTGTCCTTGAGCGCGAATCTGACAACGCCAGCGGCGATCAACGCACCACATTGCTGGTCAAGATTGGGGACCTCTACAAAGAGAGACTCGCCAAGCCCGACCGCGCGATGCGTGCATTGGAGAAGGCGCTAGCCGGCGACGAGGAGAACCTCATCGTCGCTGAGAAACTGATTGAACTCTACGAAGAGGCTGGCGACGAGCGCCACATCAGTCGTCCGCTAGAGATCAAGCTACAGCACACCGAAGACCCCTCAGAGCGGCAGACGCTTCTCCGGCGACTCGCCGATCTGTCGGAGCGGATCGCCAGTGAGCCATCTCTGGCCTTCGAGTACTACCAAAAGGCCTTCGAAGAGGACCACGAAGCGGCCGACACTCGCGACAATCTTGCGCGCTTGTCCGAAGGTCTCGGGAACTGGACCGATCTCGCCAGCGCGTTCCAAGGTGCGATCGATAAGTTCGGTTCCGATGCCGAGAGTTTGCCCTTGCGGCTCACCGTCGCTGCAGTTCACGAGCAGCACTTGTCTGATCTCGACGCTGCGTTGACGGCCAACCAAGCGATCCTGGAGATCGATCCTGAGCAGGCGACTGCGCTTGAATCGCTTGAGCGCCTGTACCTTGCCCTTGGCCGCGAAGAAGATCTGCTTAGTGTCTTGGACACCAAGTTGACGCTGGCGACAGACGACGACGACAAGCGGGCAACGCAGACTCGCATTGGCAGCATCCACGAGCAGCTCGGACACCACGACCAGGCCATCGATGCCTATGAGGCCGTGCTTGCGACGGGTGTGGAAGATCCGACCGTACTGTCGGCGCTCGACCGGATCTATCTTGGACTCGAACGCTGGTCGGATCTGGCGGGGATTCTCAGACGCGAACTCGACGCCAAGGACAGCGAAGACGCCGACGGCCGGGCCGCGTTGATGCAGCGGCTCGCGGTGATCAATCAGGACCGGCTCGAATCTCCCGCGGATGCCGTGGCGTTGTATAGCCAGGTGCTGGAGCTGCAGCCAGACCATGAGGAGGCGCGCCAACGCCTTGAGACCTGGCTCGACGACGAAGAACTTCGCGCCGAGGTCTCTTCGATCCTACTGCCCGTCTACGAGCACAACGAATCGTGGCCCGACCTCGTTCGGTGTCTTCAGATTCAGGCGGCCGCAAGCGAGGACTCGCACGACAAAGTGCAGCTGCTGCTGCGCACGGGCGCCATCCAGCTGCAGTCGCTCGGCGATGGCAGTGCCGCGTTTGCGACCTACTCGGAAGCATTCCGCACCGACCCACGTGACACGACCGCGACCGAAGCGTTGGAGAACATCGCGTCGGTCGAAGAGCGATGGGAAGACTTCGCCGCGCTCTACGAAGAAGCTGTGGCCAAGGACCTACCGAGCGAGCTGACGCAGAGCCTGCTCCACCGCTTGGCGACCCTGTACGACGACCAGATCGGCAACGGCGACAAAGCGATCGCCTGCTACCAGCGCGCGGTCGACATCGACCCTGACAACACCGCTGCCCTCGACGCTCTTGAGACGCTCTATCAGCGCGACGAGAACTGGGAGAAGTTGCTCGAAGTCTATCGCAGCAAGGTTGGACTCGAGCAAGACGCCGAGGTCCGAGAGCGGCTGCGATTCCAGATCGCGAGCCTACAAGAGGACATGCTCTCGCAGCCGACGGAGGCCATCGAGACCTACAACGAGATCCTCGCCGACGACGACACCAACTCGCGCGCGATCACGGCTCTGGACCGCTTGTACCAAGGCGGTGAGCAGTGGAGCGACCTGGCCGAGAACCTCACGCGGCAACTGGCGCTGACCGACGACCCCGAGCAGCAGATCGCGCTCAACCTGCGACTTGGTTCGGTGCGGCTGGTGAAGCTGTCGCAGCCCGGCCCCGCAGTCGAGAGATATCACGCGGTCCTCGAGCTCGAACCCACCAACGACTCCGCTCTCGAAGCACTTGAGACCTTGCTCGAAGACTCGGAGCATCAGCTCTCGGTCGCGAAAATCTTGGAGCCCATCTACCGCTCCACGAACGACTGGCCGAAGTTGGTCTCGACGTACGAGATCATGGTCTCAAACTCGCTCGATCCGAACGAGAAGATCGAGCTGCTGCATCGCATTGGTGAGCTCTACGAGATCGCAGGCGAAGAGCCCGAGAAGGCGTTCGCGGCCTATGGGCGTGCACTCAAAGAAGACGCCTCCAACGAGGAAACCCACACGCGACTCGACCGACTGACGCAAGTCATGGGGTGCTACGCCGAGTTGGTCGCGCTGTACGAAGAAGTCGTCGACGACGTGGTGGACGACCAGCTGCGTGTCTCGATCCTTACCAAGGTTGCGCAGACCTACGAGACGGCGCTGGACGACTCCGACAAGGCCGCCGAGGCCTACGCGAAGATCCTTGATGTCGAGCCGACCAACTTTGAGTCGATCGATTCGTTGATCGAGGTTCACCGTCGCACCAACAACTTCGACGCTCTGGTTGTCGCTGTTCGCAAGAAGAGCGAAATGGTCGAGGACCCCGACGACCAAAAGAAGCTGCTGTTGTACGCCGCTTCGATCCGCGAAAGCGTGATGGAAGACCCCGAGGGAGCAATCGAGCTGTATCAGCAAGTGCTGGCGATCGACGACGCCGACACCACCGCGCTGGACTCGTTGGTGAAGCTCAACATCCAGCTCGAGCGCTGGGAGCAACTCAAGGACGTCTACCAGCGTAAGTCGGAGCTGGCGGAAGACCCTCACGAGCGGCGCCAGGCGCTGTTCGTGCTCGGTCAGGTCTACGACACGGAGCTCAAAGACGTTGACCGTGCGATCGACACCTACCAGCAGATCCTCGATCTGGACCCGGGCGACTACGAGGCGATCTCCGCTCTCGACCGTCTCTACGGTCAGGCCGAGCGCTGGTTGGACCAACTGCAGATCTTGGAGCGTGCCGTCGACTCGGCCGCGACACAGGAAGAACAGACCGCGATCCGGTTTCGCGTTGGCGGGCTGTGGGAATCGCAGCTGGCCGACATGGTGCGTGCGATCGAGGCGTATCGCGATGTTCTGCACCACGACCCCGGGCACGCCCCGACGATCGAAGCGCTCGATCGCATCGTGCACGGCGAGAACGAGCCGATGGCCGCGGCGCAAGTGCTCGCCCCGCTCTACGAGCAGTTGGCGGAATGGGACCTGCTCGTCGACATCTTCGACGTGATGGTGACGCACACCGAGGATCCGATCGCCAAGATCGAGCGCCTTCACCAGACCGCTGGGATCTACGAGGCGCAGATCGGCGACTTCGACAAGGCGTTCGGCGCTTACGCCCGCGCGCTCGAGACCGACCCACAGTCCGAAGCGACGGTGGACCAGTTGCACCGACTCGCCGAAGCCACCCAAGAGTGGGGCAAGTTCGCTGAGCTACTCGCGGCCCAGGCTGACAACGTCGTGGACCCCACGGG
>JAESSZ010000901.1 GCA_016763875.1 Nannocystaceae bacterium | reverse complement strand
GTGGTGGCCGTGGTGGTGGTGGTCGGGACGGCGGCGGTGGCCGTGACGGTGGTCGGGACGGCGGCCGCGGTGGCGGTCGACGCGAGCGCTACTAGTCGCCTCGGGTTGCTATACCGTGCGGCCAATGGTCGCGGACTTCGAGGAACGTATCGCTGAGACACGTCGGGAGCTTCTTGGCGGCAATCCGCAGCGAGCCTACTCGACCCTCCGGTCGCTAATGTCAGACCCGGCGTTGGCGCAGCAACGTGACGCTCTGGTCATCGCGCTAGGCGCGTTGGCGGAGATCGCCGCTGAGATTGCAGACCCGCAGTTCGCGACGTTGATCCAGTTGACTGCCGCGAGTCCCGATGACCCGGAGCAGCTCGCCGCGTTGGGCTACGAATGCCTCGAGCAACAGCTGCGTGAGCCCGCCGTCTGCGTGCTCCGACGCGCCTTCGCCCTCGCGCCGACCTCGGCAGCGACTCTTGCAGAACTCGTGACCGCCCTCGAAACCGAAGGCCGCCACGCAGAAGCCTGCAGACACCTAGGCGAGGCGACGGCTCTGGTGCGTGAGCACTTCGAGCTCGGGTATCTGCTGGCGTTCAATACACTCATGAGCGGCGACGTCGCCGGATCAGTCCGCTATGCGGCAGATCTGCCTGATCCCGACGGCGAAGAGCAGGCAGCGATGCACGCACGAGTCACCGCGATGCTTGCGCGTGCCAAGGCTGCCGCGCCAATATCGACGCTCGGCGACCGTGATCTGAGGGGCTGGCACTTCGTTGCGTCTGGCGGCCTCCTTCTTCATCTGTCCCCGTTCGGATTTGGCGAGGGCATGAACGGGCGCTACGGGATGACGCAAGACTCCGTAGCGCGTTGCCGACAAGGGCTGGTGCGCCTGCACGCCGTCTTAGACGACTGGGAGCAAGCACCCCAGCGGATCCTCTTACTCCCCGATCGCGATAGCCACGTGCTTGGGCTCGCAGCCGCCGCGCTGTACGGCGTACCCGCACAAGCATTCTCGGACGACACCCCTGGGGTGATCATCGCCTACGATCTTTCGACGCTCGATCGAAGCACGCCAGCGGCGGTCGCCCGGCACCACCCCGAACAGATCCTTTTTGCGCACGCGACGTGTTGGACCAACCCGCCACCCTGTGTGCCCGACGTCACGACGTACCTGTACGAGATGAACGTCGCCCCAGGCCGCGATCTGGAGGCGCCGGAGGAAACGGAGCCAGCCCCTTTTGACGCGGAAGACCCCACGATCGAACTCGCCGTCCAGGCAATTTTGGACGCGATCGTCGACGACGATCCTGACGAGATTCCCGGCGACAGCGTTACCGACATCGTGACGTTCGCCGAGACGGTCAAGCCGCTCACCGCAGCCGCAATGTCCGACGGCCTCCGCGCCCCCATGTGGGACGGCGGACCCGTGCCGAGCAACCGCTTCGGTTAGCCGGTTCGCGGCACAGGAACAAGAAGCGACAGCGGCCTAGGCCGTCGCCGTCGCCGCCTTCTGCTTGCCGTGGCACTTCTTGTAGCGCTTGCCCGAACCGCACGGGCACGGGTCGTTCGGTCGCGCCGACGGTATCGTCGACTCGCCTTTCGCCGCCCTCGCCGCCGCTTCCTCGACCCGTTTTGCCGGATCCACGGTCTGCGCCGCCGCGGTTTGCGACTTCAACTGCTCCATCGCGCGTCGCGCCGCCTGCTGCAACTTGTCCAGTTGCGCCTTGCCTGCGGCCTGCCGCGCGCTTCCACCTCGCGAACGACTGAGCCCGCGTGTCAGAGCGGTCTCGTACTCGGCGCCTTCCTTGGCCTGAAGTTTTTCTTCTTCGGTGAGCTCAAGCGTGAGCACCTTATCGAGCACCGTCTGCTCAATCCCCTCCCACATCTCCTTGAAGAGGTTGAAGCCGCGGATTTTGTACTCGTTCTTCGGATCACGGGTGGCATACCCAACCAGGCCGATGCCCGTACGCAGATGCTCGACGTTTTTGAGGTGGGCTATCCACTGTTCGTCGATCTCTCGCAACCACATCCGACGAAGGTGGAAGGTGTAGACGGTGAGACCGAACTCCTTCTCACGCAACTCAAGCATGGTCTCGACGGTCTTGTAGGTGTCTTCGACCAGATCCTCGAGATTCTCGGGAATATCGCGGAGCTTGAACTTCACGTGGAAGCGCTCAAGCATCAGGGTTTCGAGTTCTTCGACCTCCCATTCATCCGGATGGACGTCCGCGGGACAAGTCTGCGCGACACTCTTGGACACCCACTCGTACGCCAGGTCATGCAAACGTTCGCGCTGCTGGATCAGCGCCCACGAGACCTCGTACTTTGCCCGCTTCACCAGCGGGTCGAGCGTCTTGGCGATATCGTCAAAGCGCACCATCGCGCCGTAGTGGCGATACAGCTCGTGCGTCAGCCCCTCAGGCTTCACCCCGTCCTTGGGCCAGTCCGGGTCCGCCTCTGAAGCCTCGGCACCCTCTTCGATCAGCGCGGCAGCGTTGCCCTTGATGATCTTGCGAATGTCCTCGTCGATGCGCTTGCTCAGCGATTCGATGGTGTGCGGACCCGACTCCTTGGGAGGTTCCGGAAGCTTGCGGCCCTGTTCCTCGCGGGCCTTGTCGTCGAGAATCTCGGGTCGGTAGCGGCCCTCAAGAATCTGGCGGCGCAGGAGATAAATCGCCTTGCGCTGCTCGTTCATCACGTTGTCGTACTCAAAGAGGTTTTTGCGCGTGTCGAAGTGCATGGCTTCGACCTTCTGTTGCGCATTCTCGATCGCTCGGTTGACGATCGAGGCCTCGATGGGCACGTCTTCTTCCATCCCGAGTCGCTCCATCAGCCCCGTAATGCGATCGGCATTAAAGATGCGCATCAGGTCGTCCTCGAGCGACAGGAAAAACTGAGAGCTGCCCGGGTCACCTTGGCGTCCCGCTCGACCACGCAGCTGGTTGTCGATTCGGCGACTCTCGTGACGCTCCGTGCCTAGAATGTGAAGGCCGCCGGCTGCAAGCACTTCCTTCTTTTCGGCTTCGCACTGCTCCCTGAGCCCGGCGAAGAGCTTCTCGAACTTCTCGGGCTCGTCCTCGGGATCGAAGTTTCCTTCGGCGGCCGAGCGCGCCATCATCTCGGGATTACCGCCCAAAATGATGTCGGTGCCACGACCCGCCATGTTCGTTGACACCGTCACAGCGTGCTTACGCCCGGCCTGAGCGACCACCGTAGCTTCCCGACCGTGCTGCTTGGCGTTGAGAACGTTGTGCGGGATCTTCTCGCGTTCCAGCAACTGGTGGATGACGTTCGATTTTTCGACCGACGTCGTACCAACGAGAACCGGCTGCCCCTTCTCGTGACGTTCGCGAATCTCGTCGACGATCGCGCGGAACTTTCCACGCTCGTTCTTGTAGACGAGGTCGTCCGCGTCGTCGCGAATGATCACACGGTTGGGCGGGATGACCATCACCCCAAGGTCGTAGATCTTGTGGAACTCCGCGGACTCGGTCTCCGCGGTACCGGTCATGCCCGCAAGCTTCCGATACATGCGGAAGTAGTTCTGGTAGGTGATCGTCGCAAGCGTGCGGCTCTCGGGCTGGATGGGTACGCCCTCTTTAGCCTCGATAGCCTGGTGCAGGCCGTCACTCCAACGCCGCCCTTCCATCTTCCGGCCGGTGAACTCGTCAACGATGAGCACTTCGTTGCCCTCGACGAGATAGCTGACGTCTTTCTTGTACAGGGTGTGCGCGCGCAGTCCCTGGTTGACGTGATGCAACAGCTCGTTGTTCTCGGGCGAATAGAGGTTGGTGCACTCGAGCAATCGCTCGATGCGATCCACCCCTGAGTCGGTGAGTTGCACGCTGTGCGCCTTCTCGTCGACCACGTAGTCGAGGTCTTTGCGCATCGCGGGAACCACCGCGTCGACCTGAAGGTAGAAGTCCGCCGCTTTGTCGGACTCGCCAGAGATGATGAGAGGCGTTCGCGCCTCGTCGATGAGGATCGAGTCGACCTCGTCGACGATCGCGTAGTGCAGGTCGCGCTGCACGTACTTCTCGATCGTCTCCTTCATGTTGTCGCGAAGGTAGTCGAACCCGAACTCGTTGTTCGTTCCGTACGTGATGTCGCAGCGGTACGAACGCTGCCGATCGCCGTGGAACAAACCGTGCACGATCGTACCCACGGACATGCCGAGAAATCCGTAGATCTCGCCCATCCACTCGGCATCGCGACTCGCCAGGTAGTCGTTGACCGTGATGAGGTGAGCGCCGCGTCCCTCGAGTGCGTTGAGGTACAGGGCCGAAGTCGCACCGAGCGTCTTGCCCTCACCCGTTCGCATCTCACAGATGAGACCGCGATGCATGCCGATGCCGCCGACCATCTGCACGTCGTAGTGCCGCATCCCAGTCGTGCGCTTCGACGCCTCGCGAACCACGGCAAACGACTCGATGAGCAAGTCGTCCAAGGGGGCGCCGTTTTCGAGTTGCTGCCTGAACTCACCCGTCTTGGCCTTGAGTTCGTCGTCGCTGAGCGACTCCAGAGAAGGCTCCAACGCATTGATGGCCTCCACCTCGGGCCGCAGCTTCTTCATCTGCCGCTCGTGCTTGGTGCCAAAGAGCTTTTTTACAATTCCGCCGAGCATCCAGTGCTTTCCCAGGAAGTGCGCAAGGTTACGGCCCGCCCTCGGCGGTGTCCACGGGGCCCCAGGATCGTAGGCTGGGGCACTGGTATAGTTGAAACGCGCCTATGCCGGAGCCCGCAGATACGCAGCAAACCCGCTCTACGTCGACCAGCGTCGTCGTTCGCCATGTCACCTTGGCCGACGGCGCCGACCTGAAAGTCCACGAGGACCGCACGGTCTTTGTCGGACTGGACGACCCACCCCCCATTCGGACGGTGGTGCAACTGTGGCGCGGTGACGAGGCACGCGCGGTGATCGTGCAACGCGTCATCGAGACTCCGGCTCCCGACTCGGACGAGATGCGGGGATTTTTCGGCGTTCCCGCCGACGAGGAGGCTATCGCTGGCGCGACGAAGGTTGGAACCGAACATCTCGAGAGCCCCTCGGGGACCGACCTAGACGGTAGCGGGGCGCAGGCCGGATCTGACACCAGCCCCGACGGAAACATCAACATGGCAATGCCGGCCCCGGTCGTGGTGCACGACCAACGTGATGAAGGTGACGACGAGACCGAGGACGGCGTCGAATCCGAGTCCGGAACTACCGAACCCGAGGTATCGGCCGAGTCCGAGTCCGAGTCCGAGTCCGAGTCCGAGTCCGATGCCGATGCCCCAAAGTCGGGCCGCCGTC
>JAESSZ010000900.1 GCA_016763875.1 Nannocystaceae bacterium | reverse complement strand
GCGTGCTCAAGGATCGCCGCTCTGCGTATTTCGGAGCCCGTAAGGTCAGTCCCGAGCGTGAGCCGGAGCTTACGTTCAAAGTTCACTGGGCCCAGCCGCCATTGTCCGTCCGCGTTGGGTAGCAGGTCGTCGTTGATCGCGGCGGCGAGGGTGTCGATCGCGGTCGAGGCGGCTTCGGTGGCTGCGGCGACGCGTTCGCGATCTGTGGGACGGGCGCCGGACACACGGGCCGGGATGACTTCGTTGATGAGGATCTTGATCCCGGCCAACTGAGCCAGCGCCACTGTGGCGTGCGGCTTCATTGTTTCCGCGGCGGTGAGGTTGTTGATCGCTTGGTCGACGACGGCCGGCAACGCCTCAAGTCGCGCTGCGGTCGACTGCGCACGCTCGGTGATCGGCGCGTAGTCCCGCGATACGAGGTCCTCCAACCCATTGCCCAGGATCGTCGCGTACCACAACGGATCGCCCCGCCACGGTTGCTCGACCTCGTGCGCGAATTTCTGGCGGAGCAACTCGGTCTCGAGGATGCCCAGGTCGACCACGTCGTCGACCGATGCGTGGCTCCGATCGACAGCAGCCACGGCTGTCAGTCCGGTCTCGATCCGCTCAAGGTCGGCGGCGATACCCGCAGCCGAGAGATCTGGCCAGCGGCCGTCGTAGCGATGATCGCCGAACGCGGTCGCGGTGACCGGTTGCATGGAAAACCACGCGTCGAACACCGTGTCGCCGACTTGGGCCGCGGTTACAGGGCCAGGGTCTGCGGCCGGTGGTGGTGTGGGGGGGGGCGTTGTCGGCGTCGGCGTTTTGACGCATCCAAACGAAAGCGGGAGGGCCAGCAAAACGGCGGCCGCGCGCGTGTGACGAAGCATTGTGTCGAGGGCGATCATGAGGTCGTGGTCAATGCTCGGAGGGAAGTGGCTCAGGGTCGCATTACGCTACGGCGCCTCGAAAAAACGCGCGCGCACGGGCTGAATCCGCGTGTATACCGCCTGATGGCTCGACATGGAGCCAGCATCGTCTGGCGTCGTTCACGCAACTCGACCCGATCGCCCGTCCGTTACTCCCAGCCGCAGACGCTCGACAGCGCGCAGATCATACCGTTGGGGCACGAACCGCTGGTGGCGCATTCGATGAAACAAGCCTCGCCGCCGCGGGCTCCCGTATCGAGACAAGCCACCGTATATCCGTCTCCCAGGGGCGTGGGGCACATGGTGCTCGGGAAGGCGGGCGTGTCGCACGGCGGCGCGCACATGCGATAGACCTCGCCCGAGTCTTGGGTTTGCAGGCAGGTGGCGCCCTCAAATCCGCACCCGTTTTCACACCGTCCGTAGGGGTCTTCGGAGGTTCCCGCTGTCTCCGCGGGCTCAGTGTCGCCGCCGGGTCCTGCGCTCGTGCCTGTTGAGCCGGCCATGGTCGCAAGCGGATCGGTGGTCCCGCTGCCGGAATCGTTATCGGAGTCGTTGGCGGAATCGGTGGCCGACTCCCCAGTCCCCGCCGAGGCACTCGATACGCATGTGCCGCCAAGCCCGTCACCGGCAAAAGCGACGTAGCGGCGTTGCGAGGGGCACTCAAGGTCGGTGATGGTGCACCAACCGTCGAGCGTGCACAGCCCTGCACCGTTGGCGCCACACTGCGTGTCGTTTTCACAGGTGAATGGCGCCGACCCGACGCAGGCGCTCAACACAAGTGCAAGCCCGAGCAGCGCGAACTCCAGGTGACGGCTCACGCGGCGCAGTCTATCAGGACGATGGCCCTGCCGCTGCCTGCGGCCGGGGTACCGCGTTGAGCCCACGCTCAATGAAAATCGCGAGACTTCGTGCCTTCGGGGGAGAGCTGAAGTTGCGGGTCCCAAAGCGTCTCCGCGACAAGGTGGGTCACGCCATCCGCTTGTTGAATCCTGCCGCTCACGCCGAGAACCAGGGCGGTTTTTGCGAGAATCGCGTGCTTTTCGAAGGTTGTTTGCCAAACCACGAGATTGACGAAGCCGGTCTCATCCTCGAGAGTAAAAAACGTGACCCCGCTCGCGGTCCCTGGGCGTTGTCGGCAGATCACCATGCCGACATAGTCAGTCCGTCGTCCGTCGCGCATGTCGGTGACCTGCTCGGCCAGCGGATAACCCCGCCGGGCTAGTTCAGATCGTACGCACAGCAGTGGGTGACCCCGGGTGCTGTGCATGCTGGTGCGGTAGTCCCACAAGATGGCATCCCCCGCCGACAACTGTGAGAACAATGGCTGCTGCTGTGGCGGGGCGGCATCGCTTGGGAGGGGGAGGGTGTCGTGCACGGTGGTGGTCAAGCCGCGCACAGTCCACACCGCGTCGCGGCGAGACAATCCAAACACAGCGAACGCGCCAGCCTCCGCCAGAATCTGTAGCGGCTTGCCACCCAGCCGGGTGCGCCGCACGAAGTCGTCAATGCTCGGGTAAGGACCGGGGGCCGCCGCGAGCTTGCGTCTCTGTCGTTCGCCAAAACCTCGAACGTGACGCAGCCCCATGCGGACGGCGAGCGTTTCGTCGGGTTGCCGCTGCAGTGTGCAGTCCCACTGTGAATGCTGCGCGTCGACCGGTAGCACGACGACATCGTGACGTTTGGCGTCTTCGACGATGGTCGCGGGCGAATAAAATCCCATCGGCTGGGCGTTGAGCAGCGCGCATGTGAATGCCGCGGGGTGATGGCATCGTAGCCAACAGGTGACATACGCGATGAGGGCAAACGAGGCTGCGTGGCTTTCGGGAAATCCATACTCACCGAAACCACGGATCTGGGAAAAGACGCGCTCTGCGTACTCTTCGCTGATCCCGTTGGCCATCATGCGGCGGACAATGCGTTCGTGGTGCTGCTCGATGCGTCCCGAAGAGCGCCACGCGGCCATATCCCGTCGCAGGCCGTCGGCTTCTCCTGGGGTGTAGTCGGCGACCAACACCGCCAGTTTCATGACCTGCTCCTGAAAGATCGGTACCCCCAGGGTCTTGGCCAACACGCGCTTTAGGTTTTTGTGGGGCAGATCGACGCGCTCTTTGCCCGACCGACGACGTAGATAGGGGTGCACCATGTCGCCTTGGATTGGACCTGGGCGAACGATCGCAACCTCGATGACCAGATCGTAGAAGGTCCGCGGTTGGAGTCGCGG
>JAESSZ010000899.1 GCA_016763875.1 Nannocystaceae bacterium | reverse complement strand
TCTGCACCGACAAGCCCGCGGCCAACGCCAATGTCGTCACGATGACCGCGCGGCCGCTGTGACTCGCAGCCGCCACGACCGCGTCCGCGGGGGCTCGCCCAGCGTCTCGTTCTTCCTTGGTTCGCACCATGAGATGCACGGTGTCGTCGACCGCGATGCCCAAGGCAACGGCCACAATCACCGCCGCAAGCGGGTCGAGCGTGTAGCCGAGTACGCTGAGTACCGCGCCTCCCACCAGCAGCGGGGCGACATTCACGGGCACCGCGACGAGCGCCTGTCGCAGCGATCGCAACGCCACCGCGATGACGACGGTCACCACCAGGAGCAGCACCACCAGACTCTCCCGCAGTCGGCTGGCGATTTGATTGACGCCCGCGTACGCGAGCAGTGCGGTGCCCGACACCACAACGTCGACCTCGGCCACATCGGCCGCACGCTCCGAAACGCGCTGCGACAGTGCCGTGAATGCGTTGCCACCGATGTCTGCCGTGTGAAGCACCACCAACGCGTGACCGTCGGCCGTGCGTATCGGCGAGCCACCGGAGTGTGCATCGCCCACCCAGCGGACCTCGGGTTGCGCCCGGGCTCAGACGACGAACGGCGCCAAGTGAGACGCGGTGGCGCCAGCGCCAGAGAACTGCACGGCCAGGCTAACGATGCCGCCCAGTTCTTTGTCGATGGTCATACTCGCGCGCTGCACCGGATGTTCGACCGGTAGCAATGCACCCAGGCGGTTGTCGACCGGGAGCGATCCACTGCCGACGCCGGCTCCGGCGATGATTGCCAGACCGAGAAACGCCACCACGCGGGGATGCGTGACAGACCACTGCGCCACCACGCGGGCCACACGGCTACCAGTCGGTCCTCCGTCGCGGCGGGCATGGCCCATCATCAACGGCACGACGATCAGCACCGAGCCCCATGACAAAGCAACGCCGACCGCCGCCCATCCGCCAAAACGTCGCAGCATTTCGACGTCGACGATCAGCAGGGAGAGGAACCCTGCCGCGGTGGTCAAACTGGTGAGGGTGCACGCGACTCCGACGCCCGAGGCCGCGCGGACGATCGCGGCATCGCGATCGTTGGGCGTGCGACGCAGCTCCTCATGCACGCGCGAGACCCAGTGCACGGCATCGGCGATGGCGATAACGGGCAGTAACGTGAAGTACGCCTGGTTGAGCAGACCGATCGGCTCGTCTGCTGCCGCCATTGCGCCCAGCAGCCACAGCAGCGGAAGGCCGGCCGCGACCATCGGCACGATCACCGCGTGCAACCGCCGAAAAGACAACCAGAGCATGACCGCGACAACGAGCGCCACCAGCGGGCCCAGTACGATTTGGTCCATCACCGCCAACGAGAAGAACGCGGCGCGAACCGCTGGAACGCCCGCGGCCGTCAAATGCAGACCACCCACGCCGTCCAACCCGGCCAAGACGCTCTGGACAGCCTCGACCGTGGGGATCACCGCGGCAAGATCGTCGGAACTCTCCGAGAGTTGTACGACGATGACGGTCTTGCTCCCGTCGGCCGAGATCAGAGCGGGAACCACGGGATAGGACCACAGTGCCGCCTCGGCAGCGGGACCCGAGCCAAGCGCGGCGATCGAGAAAGCATGTTGCACCGAGGCGATCGCACTCACTGCGGTGGACACTCGCGACAATGCGGCCAACCCAGCGGGCGTGCGTAGCTCGTCCTCGGCGGTGGCAAGCACGAGCAAGGTCGCGTCATCGGTTCCCCACCGCTCGCCAAGTTCATCCAGAACCGTGACAGCCGCAGACCCCGAGTCCGACGAGGCAAAGAAGTCTCGGGACGAAAACGACACGCCGATGCGCGTAGCGAACAAGACCGCGACCAGCGTCACCACGACCAGGCCGAGCCAAGCGGTGCGGCGGTGTGCGACGACCCAAGCCGCAATCGCAGACGTCACTCGGACTCGTCAGCGATGACGAGGGTCTCGATGATCGCCTCGAGCATCGCTGGGCCACGCGCCCCCTCGAACTTGTAACCGTTCACGAAGAACGTCGGGGTCGCTTTGACGCCGAGCGTCCGTGCCAGTTCCAGGCTCTCGCGGACCTTGGCTCGCGTTTTGGGGTCATCGAGGCAGCTCGTAAACCGGGCAACGTCGAGTCCTAGCTCTTCGGCGTACCCCAGCAGGTCCTCACGCGCCAGCTTGGGTTGACCCGCGAACAACAGGGAGCCCATTTCGAAGAACTTCCCTTCTTCCGCGGCACACTCCGCCGCGTACGAAGAATCGCACGCATACAGATGCGCCCCTTCTGCGAGCCGACGATTGCACTTGATGTCCAGCGGGTAATGGACAAACGCAGTCCGCACGGTGCGCTTGGAGCCCTTCTTGTAGAGCTGCACCGCGTCCCACAGCCGGCGGCAGTACGGACACTGAAAGTCAGCGACCTCAACGATGACGACTTCGGCGTCCTCGGGGCCTGAGGTCTGCATCCGATCGATAGGAAGCTCGGTCTTGCCCTCTCCGCGGATCAGGTCGATCTGCGCCCGCAGAAACGCGTCCCGCTCGGCGAGCAGCTCTTTGAGGTAGTTGCTCTCGAAGTACATGCCCGCCGCGAGTGTCAACGAGAACACGCTCACCAACGTCAGCAGGGGCGCACCGGTCGCGAGCCGGAACGCCTCGCCGGGTTTGCGGTAGCTGGGCTCGACCGCCATCCACGCCGCGTAGCCCATGCCGATGTTGAGCCCGTACCACGCGACGCAGAACGGACAATAAGAGCCAAGCTTCGCCGACAGCCCCGCCATGACCACCGACGCGGCCACGCTGAGCACACCCAACACAAACGCAGCCACACGATAGGGCTCGTAACGCTCGCGACGTCGCCGCCAAGCGACCATCGCCACAATGGCCATCGTCATCGCCCCCGCGGTGCCGATCACCGAGATCGGCACGCCCACGATGGATCCGTACTCGCCAGCCGTCACCGAGCAACCGTCTTTGGACAGGGCGTGACACACCTGCGCCACGCCCGGCTTGCCCACCGACAGGTTCACGTGCACATACGTCAGCCAAACGCCGTCGGCGACTGCCATCAGCGCAAGGGCCGTGAGCGTAAGCAGCATCCGACCGCGCTGCCGTACTTGCTCTTCGATCGCCATCGTTGGCAGTGTGCCACAGCCGGCAACCCGACCCGGCGGGGTGCTTTCGAGCCCGACGCCCGTCACTGGGCGGGGCGCAGCCACCGCTGAAAACGCCAGGGGCCACTGACCTCGTCAACGGCGGTGTCGGCCACACATCGCGGCAGGGCGGCGTCGATCTGCGCCGGAGAGACGAAGGGCTTGCCAACAACCGCCGCGGGCGGAGTGCCTTCGTAGACCGACAACATCAGCTCGTCGATAGCGACAGGGTGCTCGTACAGCGGCACTGCCGTGCTGGGACCTGCTTCGATAGAGATCGTGCGCGCACCCAGTTCCCGCTGTGCCCACGCGATCGCGGCCGCCGCCGAAGGCTCGGGCAACGCTACGAGTCGAATGTCGGTGCGCGAACCAAGGGTGGCTTTCAACCGCTGCGCCCCCACCCGGCCCGTGATGATCACGGGGCGTACCCAGGTATGCAGCGCAGGGTGATCGACGGCAATCTCACCGCGGGTCAGGACGATCAGGGCAGGAGGATGGTTTCGGTTGAATGCAGTGCGACGCAGTGCGAGCAGCGAGTCGGCGTTGGCCCCGAATGGACGCACGACCATCTCGGGCTCGGCACGCAAGATCCCACCCGTGGTCAGAATCGCGTCCGCACGCGCGCGTGCCAGCGACAACGCGAACGCGTCCGCCTGGCTCTTAGGCGTCTCGGGCCCGATGCGCATGACGACGTGCGAATCTGGAGTCCTGCGCCAGACCGCCGCCACGTGCAGCACCCCAGCATCGACCGCCAATGCCTGGGCGGTGGCACCGCCGTACAGCGCCTGAACCTGCAGTTGTGCTGCGCGCGCCATCAACGCGAGAGCATAGGGCGGCCGCAGAGACGAGGGAACCAAAGTCCCTCGACGAGGCAATGACTTCGTGTGGGTGGGTCCATCAAACCGGGGCCGCCTGGTCCCGACAACGGGATCCGGTATCCTGCCTAGTGACCCCTCAATGACTCTTGTACGACGACAGCAGATCGCTCCTGCCACCGCGCTGGGACTCGCTACGACGGTGGCCAGCGGCTGCGAGGGGCCCGCGCAACCCACCACGGATGACCGCGAGGCGACGTTCGAAGCCGTGTTTGCGGTCTTCGACGCCAACGGCTGCGCAACGGCGGGCTGCCACGGTGGTGATGACCTTGCTGCCGAACTCGATCTCGACGGCCTCGCCGTTGCCCACGCACAACTGGTCGACGTCCGCTGCGCCAATACCGACGCAGACTCCAAAGGGTTGCTCCGCGTGACCTCGGGCCAAACCGACGCGAGTTTCCTGCTCACCAAACTCGCACTGACGACCAACGACCCAACATTGGGACTGCCGATGCCGCCGACTGGCGAGTTTCTGGAAGACGCCGACATCGATCTCGTGCGGCGCTGGATCGAAGCGGCGCCCCGGCTCCAGGAGAGTGAGTTCGCGCTCAACCTGTACAAACGCTCCGTTGGTGCGCGCAAATGGCCGACGGGCACCGACAAGCCGCGGTCGATCCGTCGCCGTCAGAAGATTCCACGTCGTTGAGGGAACCCCGCGTCGTAATTCGGCACCTATGTGGCATGCTTGGCCACATCGCGGACCCCATGGAGACCGAAACGGTGGCTCGCCGGCCCAACGCGCCGTCGACGACGCTGCATAAGCTGCGCGACGAAGTCCAGGGCCGCTTGGGCCCCTACGAACTACTCCACCGCGTCGGTAGCGGCGAAATGGGCGAGGTTTTTCTCGCCTCAGACACGCGTCCAGACGCCAGCAAGACGCCCGTTGCGCTCAAACGCATCCTTCCTGGCCTCGCCAATAGGATCGACATCAAGCAACTGTTCGTGGACGAAGCGCGGCTTACGGTTCGGATGACGCACCGCAACCTCGTGCCCGCGATGGACACCAGTCACGCCGACTCGCATGGGTTCTTCACCATGCCCTACGTCGATGGCGTCTCGCTAACCACGCTGCTTCGTGCGGCGGCACATGGCGACCAGCCCGTCCCGGACGGCGCGGCGCTAGCGATCGTTCAGTCGGTCGCGACCGGTCTGCACTACGGGCATGAACTCTCGCGATCCGGCGGCCGCCCGCTCCACAATGTGCACTGCGACGTGTCGCCACAAAACGTGCTCATTTCGCGACGGGGTGAGGTCAAGCTTGTCGACTGGGGCATCGCGCGTGGCCACCATGTCACCCGCGGCCTCCCTGAGATCGCCCGCGGAACGCTCGGGTACTGTTCTCCCGAACATGCGGGCGGAGGCAGCGTCGATCGCCGCAGCGATGTGTTCTCCCTCGGCGTGCCGCTGTGGGAGCTGACGACGATGCGGCGTTTGTTTCGGGGCGTCAATCGGGCCGACACCGCGCTGCGGGTCGCCAACGCTGAAATTCCCGCACCTTCGTCCGTCCGAGCACGCTACCCCGCTGAGCTCGAAACGATCGCAATGCGAGCCCTGTCACGCAACGTTGACCAGCGACTCACATCTGCGTTGAACCTGGACATCGATATCGAGCGTTTCGTTCGCAAACACGAAATCGATGCCTCGCGAGCCGCGCTCGCGCGATGGGTCTGCACCGTGCTCGCCCCCGGCGGTCCCGTCGAGGACTAAGTCGCGCGTGTTATCCAAGCCCCATGTCCGGGGCAAATCCGCTGGTCGACGACCGAGACGTCGAGTTCCTGCTGTACGAGGTTCACGACGCACAAGCACTGGCATCGTTGCCGAAGTTCGCGGAACACGATCGCGAGACGTTCGACTTGTTCGTGGCCAGCGCCCGTCGACTCGCACGTGAAACGCTGTGGCCCGCGTATCGGCCGATGGACGAAGCACCACCCAAGCTAGCGGACGGTCGCGTACGCGCACACGCGTCCATGCACGAGATCTGGACAAGGATGGTCGAGCTCGGCGTGCTGTCTGCGAGCCGCCCCGAAGCGGTAGGCGGGCTCTCGCTGCCATTGCTGGTATCGACTGCCGCCGACGTCTATCTGATGGCCGCCAACCTCAGCGCGTTCGGGTACGTGGGCCTCACCCGCGGGGCGGCGCATCTTATCGAAGCATTTGGCGACCAAACAACACGCGAGCAGTTCATGGTGCCCATGCTCGAGGGCCGATGGACGGGCACCATGGCGCTGACCGAACCCCAGGCCGGCTCCAGTCTCGCTGACGTCACCACCAAAGCGAGGCAGCTCGACGATGGCTCATACCGGATCTGTGGCGCAAAGATATTCATCTCGGCGGCCGACCACGGCATCACGGACAACGTCGTGAACATGACGCTGGCCCGGCTCGACGGCGCCCCCGCAGGGACCAAGGGCATTTCCTTGTTTGCCGTGCCGCAACGTCGAGTCACCGCCGAGGGACTGGTCGACAACGACGTTCGCGTCGCAGGCGCTATCCACAAGATCGGGTGGCGCGGCCTGCCCAGCCTCGCCCTCAACTTCGGAGAACGCGGAGACTGCCACGGCTGGCTCGTCGGGCGGCAGCACGAGGGCCTGTCGTGCATGTTTCAGATGATGAACGAGGCGCGCATCATGATCGGACTCAACGGAGTGGCGACGGCCTCGGTCGCGTACCACGAGTCGTTGGCCTACGCGCGGCAGCGACCCCAAGGAAGGGCCATCGGCGAGCGGGATCCGACGCAACCGATGGTACCGATCACACAGCACGCGGACGTCCGCCGCATGCTGTTGCGGCAAAAGACAATCGTCGAGGGTGGCCTGTCGCTGGTCATGCAGGCGGCGCGATGGGCCGACATCGCCGAGGCGGCCCCCGAGGCACACGTGCGCACTCGGGCCGCCGCACTCCTGGATTTCATCACACCGATGGCGAAGAGTTTTCCGGCCGAGCGTGGCTACGACGCCAACGTGCTCGCGCTACAGATCCACGGCGGCTACGGTTACTCGAGCGAGTACCTGGTCGAGGCCTGGCTACGAGACCAGAAACTCAACAGTATTCACGAGGGCACCACGGGAATTCAGGCGTTGGATCTACTGGGACGCAAGACGCTGAAGGACGGTGGTCGCGCCTTCGCCCTACTCACCGAGGAGATCGCAGCCACGGTCCAGGACGCCAAAAGTGCGGGCGTCGCTACGCGACTGGGCCAGGCGATGCAGGACGCGACCGAGATCGCGGGCGCGCTCGTCAAAGACCTCGGCGCTCAAGCTAAGAAGGATGACCTGCCGGGCGCACTGGCGCACGCCTCGGACTTTCTCGATCTTATGTCGACTGTCGTGGTGGCGTGGCAATGGCTGCGACAAGCGGCGGCGGCCCAGCGAGCGCTTGCGATAGGCCGCCGCCCCGCCGAGTTCTACGGGGCAAAACTTGCCGCCGCGGCGCACTTTTTCGACGCCGAACTGCCACGGGTTGGGATGCTCGCGCACCGATGTCGGCACGACCGCTCATTCGTCGAGCTCGACCCGAGTTGGTTGTGAAGGCGGAGCGCCGCGCCACTAACTGTCTTCGCTCAGCAACTCGCGCAGCAGACGAACATCGGCCGCAGGGATCGTGACCGCCACATCGATCGAGTCGACGAGCAGCGACACATCGTTGTCGAGCCCCACGACCAGATCCGCGAACGCGACCGGATCCGCCGAAATACCGTCGTCTGGCGCCCGATCTCTGGCCGTAAAAATCGGGAGGAGTCGGCCGGTCACCGTCACCATCGGTCGAATGTCGAGAAACGGCCCGGCGTCGGCAAGGCCGATTTCGCATTCCGTAACCCACACCAGCGCGTTGGCTAGTGCCCCGTAGAGTTTCATTCGCTCGTCGAGACTAGGGTTGCTCGAGCTCAGGTGTCGCTGCACCGCTGCTACCGGGACGTAGCGGTGGCATCGGACCGTGGACTCGGAGCAGTCGGGTGCAAGAATCTCCGCGTTCATACTAGGTTCGACCTGGTCGACCGCCGCGCGATTCACGAAACTCGGCGCGTTTGCACTGGGATTTACGGAGCGTTCACCGGGCCAGGCGCCGCGCGTCACATGCGCATTCTCGTCCAGTCCGTGACGCGCGATTTCGCAAACTCGGACAAAAAACACGCGCACGCTCGATTCGATAGGATCCCGCTCGGCCGCGCCCAGTCACTTGGGCCAGGCCACTGCGTTGACCAATCTTCATGACCACGGCCGCCAAACCTCCCGCGTCGCGCACGCCGACCCTCGATGGATCGGCGCCCGTGGCCGCGCCGCCCACCCTAGCGGCGTACGTCGGGCCAACCGGCCCAACTTGGGAGGCAGTTCGAAACGCACTAGCGCCACTGTCGATGGTCGCAGGCATCGATCGCATCGCAACGGCCCAAGCCGCGCGCGATGCTGTCGTTCAGAAGCGGTACGGCGTGGTGGTCACCGGTCTAGACAACGCGTCATCCGAAGGATGGGCCTTCCTCCAACAATCCCACCCGGGCGTCGCGGTTTTGTGCGTCACACCGGCAACCGATGCCACGGCGCTGCTCGCCATGCGGGCACACGCCAGCAAGTTTGGCGCGATGGACGTTATCCCCAGCAGCGAGTTCACCTCGCAGGTTGCCGAGCTGAGTCTGCGTCACGCCTCGCGTTTCGTGGAGGCCAGCGATCGGTTGGCTGCGGTCAGGGCCCGCTTCGAGTTGGCGGTCGCCGGATCTCGCGACGGGATCTGGGAATGGGATCTCGAGACAGGTACCGCGTATTTTTCGGCCCGGTGGATGGACGTTCTTGGCTACCGAGACGACGAAATCTCTCCGTCTATCGAAGAGTGGTTCAACCGCGTGCACCCGCACGATCTCGCGCGGCTGCGTGACGATCTGCAGGCCACCCGAGAAGAACCGGATCGGGTGCATGAACTCGAACACCGGCTACTTAGCAAAGACGGCCGCTACTGCTGGGTTCTCAGCCGTGGCGCTGTCTTCCGCGACGCTGGGGGCCGTGCAATCCGCATGGCGGGCTCGATGACTGACACGTCCTCGATGCGTGAACGCGTTGCAGAGATCCGTGAGGCGTCTCGGTACGACGCGGTCACCCACTTGCCTCGCCAAGACCTCTTCATGGAGAAGCTGGCCCGCAGCATCGAGTTGGTCACCGAACGTGAAGGCTATTTGTTCGCGGTCCTCCTGATCGAAGTCGACCGCTTTCGCGCCATCGCCGAGGGCGTTGGCCAGCAGACCGCCGACACCCTGCTGGCACAACTCGCGCAACGCCTCCATGGCTGCGTCGAAGAGGAGGACGTGGTGGCGCGTTTCGAGGGCGCACGTTTCTCGATCCTGCTCTCGGGCCTCGACAACACCGCCGACAGCACCCGCGTCGCCGAGCGAGTCCACCGCGTGATGGAACGCCCCTTCGATGCCGCCGGAGAGCCCATCTACCTCACGGTGGATATCGGCATGACGTCTTCGGACCGGGCCTACAGCTCACCCGAGGCTGCGATCTCCGACGCAAGCGCTGCGGCCGCCCGAGTGAGCACCAATGCCCGTCCTCGGCGTCGTCCGCAGATGTTCGCGACCCATATGCGCATCGAGGCGGTGGAAGTCCTGCGTCTCGAGACCGCCCTGCGTCAGGCCATCGAGTCCAAGCAGTTCATGCTGCACTACCAGCCGATCGTATCGCTGACCGACCTGCGCCTGCTCGGGTTCGAAGCGCTGATCCGCTGGCACCATCCATCACGCGGGCTCGTGTCCCCCGTTGAGTTCATCCCGGTTGCCGAAAAGACGGGCATGATCGTCGAGATCGGCCGATGGGTTTTTCGCGAGGCCGCGCAACAACTCGCACGCTGGAACAAGCAGTTCCCAGACCGCGATATCGGCGTCAACGTCAACATATCTGGCAAGCAGATCGGCGATCCACAGCTGCTCCCCGACCTCCTTGAAGCCGCCAAGAGCAACAACTTGACCCCGCAAGGCCTTCGCGTGGAACTCACCGAGACCGAGCTGATGGAGAACGCCTCCGAGGTGCAAGAACTCCTGGTCGGCCTGCGCCAACATGGGATCAACGTGTACCTGGATGACTTCGGCACCGGCTACTCTTCGTTAAGTTACCTCGATCGATTCCCGGTCGACGGACTAAAGATCGACCGCAGCTTCGTGATGGTCCTGGACGGGACGCCTGACAGCGCAACGATGGTCAATACGATCATCGGACTTGCCGGCAACCTCGCGCTTTCAGTGGTCGCCGAGGGGATCGAAAACCAGGCGCAACTCGATCAACTGCGTTCACTGGGCTGCGTCGCCGGACAGGGTTTCTTGCTGAGCCGCCCAGTTGACGTCGCGCGCGCCACCGAGATCGTCGCGCGCGGAACACTCGCGCCCTAACGGCGGTGACTCCCGGGCCGCTAGCGTTGCACTTCGAGGCCGTCGAAGACGCGCCGGAATAGCTCGCGAAAATCGCTGGCCGCGCGATCGGTTTCCCCGAGGGACGTGCAGATCAAGATGATGCCATCCCCAGCGAGAACTAGCGCGCGCGCGGTCTGTCGCGGGTCAAAGTCGGGACGGAGTTCTGCGCGCTCTTGGCCCCAGCGCAGCAACCTAGCCAGCGTCTCAATGCTCTGGCGGTAGTACTCGAGCAACGGGACCCGCAACTCCGGATCGCGCATCGCCAACGGAAACAACTCGACAAAAACCCCGACCAGGTCGATGCCCCGAAAACTCTCAAGGAGGGCGACGGTGGCGCTCTCGATGAGTTCCCGCGTTGGAGCGACCCGCAACATTCCTTCATCGAGCGTGTTGGTGAACTGCTCGACGATGTCGTGCACTAGCTCGACGAACAGCGACTTCTTGGTCGTGAAGTGGTGGTACAGCGCGCCCTTGGAACGACCGGCCTCCTCGGCGATGTCTGACATGCGCGTGGCCGTGTAGCCCTTGGCCAAACAAACCTTCAGGGCGGCGGCGAAAAAACGACGGCGTGCGGCGTGGGGCGTGTCGTGCCGGGTCATGAAGGTTGGGGACCGATCCAAACCGACCAGTGGGTCTAAATTCACCATACTGCCTGTACGGCACAAGGAAGAAGTTCGCGGCATCGAAAAGGCGTGCAATCCAGAGGTCCTGAGCGCGTCCGTCACTGTAAGCTCCCGCTGTCCGCCGACGTTCCTGAGCGCAACACGTGACAATCACGCCCCGCAGCCCCGCCCGTGTGTCCCTTCGCCTCGGTGACACGAGCTTCGCCATGAATGCGATGCGGTTGCTCGCAGCGGTGGTTCGATCCGTGACTCGATCCGTCTCTGGGACGCTCGCGGTTGGCCTGCTATGGCTGGCGCTGCCGCTCGTCTCGGTCCATGGCGCCCCCACCACAACCACGACCCCGCGTGCCCCCGAGTCTCTCGTCGAGCCTCTCGTCGAGCTGGACTGGGACAACTACCGCGCACTCCGCGAAGACCTCGACCGAGTTGAGGCCGAGGCCGCCGCGCCCCACGTGGCGTTCCGCCAAGTCACCCTAGTGCCACGACCCAGCGGCGATCCACCCGGACTGGATGTGCGCGGCACGTGGCAGATCCGGGCCGACCGCTCGGGGTTCATCGCGGGCCTGCTCGCAGGTCCAATGGTCGAGGTCGAGCGCGTAACGATCGACGGCATTGCGGCACCGCTTGTTCGCACCCCAGCCGGCTCGTTGCTCCTCGCCTACGTCAAAGCCGACGCCACCCTGCGACTGGACGGTTTCGTGGCCGCGCCGATCGACGGGGACGGGGGCGAGTTCTCTCTCACCCTGCTACCTGCGGTACGCGGCTCGCTGCGCATCGAGCACCCCACGCATCTACTGGAGGCGACGAGCCAACCCGAATCCGGCGGTGTGCTTCGGAGCGAACGCGTGCTGTGGTCGGGTGCGGCGGCGCTCCAGTTGCGGATCCGAAAACCGGGCACGGGCGAGAAGGCTCAGGGCACGCTCGCTGTCGCGCACGCGGGGCTCGGCATTACCATCGGCGAAGGCGACGTCAGCATCCACGCACGGGTGATCTGGGCGATGCGCCGCGGAAGCACCAAAGCACTCGCGGTCCGCGTGACAGGGCTCGGCGACGACCTCTCCGTCGAGGGCACCGACGTCGCTCAGTGGTCGCGCAACGGTGACACCATCGACATCGCCCTCTCGGCGCCCGTCAGCACCCGGACCGCAATCGAGCTGCGGTGGACACGACCGCTCCGCGACGCCACCGAGGCCAGTTTTGCGGTCCCACGCATCGAGCCGCTCAATGCATTCCGTACTGACGCTTCACTGCAACTCGCACGCGATGGCGAGCTTGAGGTCGTGCCAGACCTCGCCACCTGGAACGCCGTGGCCGCAAGTGCACTCCCAAAGTGGGGCCGTGGACTGGTGCAGGGAACGCCAACCGCCGCCTACCAGCGCAGCATGGCGACTGGTGACCTCGGCACGCTCGCGCTCCTGCGTTTTGTCCCCGTGCCAGGGCCCGCGGCAGTCGTCGATGTTGCCGCCTACACCATCGCGCTGACGGAACAGGGACGTCTGCTCGCGCTCGCGAAATACCAGATTCGCAACGAGCGCGCCGCCTTCCTGCGCATCACGCCCCCAAAAGGGACGACGATCATCGGCGCCCGAATCGCAGGCGAGACCGCCCTGCCCGGCCGCGCCCAAGACGGCACGTGGCTCATTCCGCTGAAACGATCGCTCGAGACCGTCGACGGACTTCTGAGTTTCCCCGTCGAGCTCACGTTGCTCGGCGACAGCGAAGCGTGGACCCGCCGCGAACGTCGCACGCTCACGCTGCCTCGGCTCGACGCGCCGATCGCAGTCTCGCGGATCACCGTGTATCTGCCGCCGCGCTACCGCAACAGGTTTGGACCGGGCGACGGCGGCGTGGTCGAGGACTTTACCGAAGGCCAGGGGATTACCTACGGCCTGGGTTTGGGCGCCGAAAAAACCGCCCAGGCTGATGCCCTGCTGCAGCAAGCGGTGGATGAGTATCGCAACAACGAGTTCGAAGCGGCGCAGGGCAAACTGGACGCGCTGGGTGACTTGGGAGCCAACAACGCCAACGTCGATCGACTCCAGGCGAACGTCTATCTCGTGACCGGCAGCGGCAATAGCTCTGCCGACGCCGCCACTAAGAACGAGACGGCCCTGGTCCGTCGGGTTAAAGACCAAGCCAAAGCCCGCGCCGCCGACGAGTTCGAGCGACAAAGAACGCTGGAGGAAGAGGCGGAAAACTTGGCCCGATCTGGCGACTACGCGGGCGCCGAACAAGCGTTCGCCCAGGCGATTGAACTGGGCGACAAGCTCCAAAACCTTGAGCAGAAGGAGTCCGTCGAGACCCAAACCCGAAACTCGGGGCTCAAGGGCAAACTCAGTGCGGTCACGGTTGCTAAGAAGCGCAAGACAAAGATCGCACGCCGCGGCCGCAAGCGGAACACGCGGAAGAAGCGAAGCTATGGCGGACCTCGACGCTCAGTGTCCAACGCGTCCGCCGTCACCCCGACATCGGCGCAGGACGGCGCATACGTGCTGGACCTCGGCACCATCGAAACCGATGGAGAGGAAACCGAAGGGATGGACGCCAACAATCGTGACGATCGTGCAACGCTGACGGAGACGATCGCACTCGAGCCCGATAGCGATAGCGAGGACGAGGGT
>JAESSZ010000087.1 GCA_016763875.1 Nannocystaceae bacterium | reverse complement strand
GCCGCGGCCAGCGAGATCCGCGCATTCATGGCGGAGTAGCCGACGCGCCGTGGCACGCCTTGGGTCGCAGTAGCCAAAAGGGGGTAACGACGCCGACACGGCACGCTCAAGACACAACACAGATCGGCTACAATGCTCTCGTGATTCGCTTCGTCACCGAGGGCACGGCAAAGCGTCACTGGTGCGTTGGACTGGGCTCCCCAAACCGGTCATCGCCCTAGGCGTCGCGCGACCGAGCCATCGAGCCGATGCAGCGTTCGCTTTGGCCCGAGCACGGGAGCCGTCCGAGCGGGTGCGAGGACCCGCCCTCCCCTCAAAGGTACTGTCGAACTTCGCCGTCGATCAACATGGCCAAGCGCGTCCGGTCGTGATCGCCGGCCGCGCGGCGCTGACGCACGAACGCGGTTGCATGTGCTGGCTCTGATGCCACATCGAGACCGCGCAGCCAGACAGAAGCTGGCCTACGCGCGTCATGCGCGACGCACGCAACACACCTGCGTCCCCTGTGCGCGCCTTCCACAAGACCGGGGCCTGGAAGCATGACCCGCGAACGCGCCGTTCCGCGGCCGGCGCGCAGCGTATACTCCGTCTGACATGGGGCCCACGCCGCAAGTTGAGTGCTGGCTCTACCAGCCGGAAGAGCCAAAGAAGAAGCACAAGTGGGACTACGACGAGCCAGGGTTCGTTGATGTTCCGAAGCGAAAAGGTCCTGGAACCGTGCGTGTTGCAAAGTGTCCGAGTTCCATGACGATGGAGCAAGCCGAGGAGCTCCTCCAGGGAGCTATCGCCTGGTCACCGCGAGGCTGGACCCGCGACTACCCGCAACGCCTCTACGCCGTCCATGACGGGTGGCTATACCGCGCCATGCCGACGATCCCTGGACGCTCCTATCACGGGTTTCCGGAAGACGATCAGAGCCGCCAGGTTCCGGAAACGCTGCACGAGGCGATACGAGAAGTCGCCTCGTCGAAGGGCTGCGTAGAGGAGATCGAACGATGGCTGCGGTAACCCACATCGGCAACGCAGAGTCACTCCGGTTCTCCGTCAAGTGGGCGGAACCTGCGGACGGAGACGCCGAGTCCCGCACGCGCGGTGCAGCGACACTCGAGGTTGGTGGACACGTAGTGTGGGGCAGCCCAGACGAGCCATTCGAGTGGACGTGGATCGAGCTTCTTGAGTTCCTTGCCGAATCGTGGCGTTTCCTACTCTGGGAAGAGACCTATCCAGAAGGTCTCGCTCCACGCAACCCGCTCGTGCTTGAGGACGCGTTCGAGACCAGACGCGAAGACATGCATCCAGCTGCAGCAGCGGCACTTCACGAAGACGTTGTCTCCTTCGTCGAGCACCATGACATGGCGAGCGCACTCCGCGGTGCTATTGCGCCCCCTATCCGCATTCTGCGGGAGGGGTTGAGTTGCTCACTCACGACTCGCTTCGGTACCACCACGCTCCCATTCGAGGACGTAACTCAAGCGCTTGAGTCCATCGCGTCGGCTCTGCTCACACGCTTGGACGGAGCCGAGGACCCTCGATCCGTGCGCGCTATCGCAGATTGGGAGCAGCGCGCGAGCGTGACTGAGAAATTCCTCCTCGAGTTCGCGGCGTCGCTCCCGAGTTCCCATTGGTCCACTCTTCGAGGCCGGCTGCCAGACGATCCCGGAGGCTGGGGTCAACTTGAGGTCTTCGCTGCCGCACGCATGGCCGGGTCGCTCCTGGACACAACCTCATTCGAGAAGTTGCTTGCGTCGATCGAAAGCGTCCCCCACTCCCAGACCGGGAAACTCGATGCACTCTCGCGCAAGGCACAAGAGCACCTCCGGCCCAGGGACAGAGCTTTCCTTGAGGGCTACGCGACCGCACGAGCCATGCGTCCCGAACTTGGGCACGTCGACGAACAGGGCTGCATCGACATAGAGGCCATCCTAGCGAGCCTGGACGTCACGGTGAGCGACGTTGATCTCAAGACCGACAGTCTCGACGCGATTGCGGTGTTTGGACCCAAGCACGGCCCGGCCGTACTTGTGAACTCGAGTGGCGTGCACTCAAAGGGACCGAGGGGGCGACGCACCACGCTGGCCCACGAACTCTGCCATCTGCTGCTCGACCGCGACAGCTCGCTCCCCCTGGTCGAAGTGCTTGGTGGCCGTCTACCTCGCCGTCCCGAGCAGCGGGCCAACGCCTTTGCGGCGGAGTTGCTGGTCCCGAGTCATGAGGTCGTTGCGGCAACCCGTAAGGAGTCACCTACCACGCTCGGGGATTGGGAGGCCTTGGTTGAGGCAATCGGCCGTCGGTTCAAGGCGAGCCGGGCCGTCGCAGCATGGCAGACACTCAATGCGAACGCGGCCGACGGCGAATCACTGGCTCCGTCAGTCAGGAGCCGTCTTGAGAGCCTCACGCGCGATAGCTAACAACAACCGAGTTGTGGCTTTGTTCGGATCCGGATCGCGTTCAGCCGTGGGCCGCGCGCTCCTCGTGGCGCCGAGTTCATCAGCGGGCGATCGCGAAACCATGATGTGACTGCGAGCCAGGTGCGCCACACTCCGTGGACCGTGAGCGACCGACCCGTCAGCTACGCCGAGCGCCCCTCCATGCGGGGCGTGCTCCATCGGTGGGCGTTGATCCCGTTCGTGCTCGCTGGCGTGTGGCTCGTGTTGGCCGCCGCGCCCGCTGCCCGTTGGCCCACCCTCGTCTACGCCCTGAGTGTTCCCGCGTGCATGGGGACCAGCGCCCTGTACCACCGTGTCCACTGGAAGCCGCCCTGGTACGCGCGCATGCGCAAGCTCGACCACGCGATGATCTTTGTCCTCATCGTCGGCACCTGGACCCCGCTTTGCCTCGTCGCCTGCCGCAGCCGGGACGTAGGGACCCTCTTCGCAACATTGTTCGTAATGGCTGGCATCGGAATCGCCATCACCTTGTTCTGGGGCGGCGCTCCAAAGTGGCTGCGGGCGCTGATCTACTTGGCCGTCAGTTGGGTGGGGGTTCTCATTGTCCCGCATCTGTACGCGACCATGGGCGCGCTTGGCGTCGGTCTTCTCGCAGCCGGCGGGGTGCTCTATTCAGTGGGCGCGCTCGCGTACGCATTGCAGTGGCCCAACCCGTCGCCTCGGGTGTTTGGCTACCACGAGATCTTCCATGTGTTCGTCATCCTCGCAGCGGCCACCCACTTCGCGCTCGTCGCCACCGCAGTCGTCTAGATGTTTCGGTTCAGCCGGGTTCACTGCAGAACTCAAGCGTGCACCGCCGGAGACGCGGAAACGGTGTCGGTCTCTTCGCCACCGCCGAACGCTACGCACAATCGCGACGATCCCCATCACGCTGGGGGTGATTCGATCATCGAACTTGTTCGATCCGGCGGGAAACGGGTCGTCTGGGTCGGTCTCGTAGTGGAGTCTTCTATCTGCCAGGGTCGTTGCCGCTGACCAGGATCCCCCGCGGCCGATCGGGGCGCGTCTCACGGACATTGTGGACGGCGGGGAGGGCCTGAGTCTACGGGCGGCTCGGTGGGGGCGCTGCCGCGTGTTGTTTGCGGCGGGTCGAGTGCCCGACCAGGAACCCGAGACCGCATGCTGCACTCATCATCAAAGTCGCGGTGATGGCCATGACCTCGAGTGGCACCGACGCGCCCGGCGTGGCCGGCATGGCCGGTAGCAGTACATACGCAACAATGATGTGATTGCCGGCCAGCGCCATGACAAACGCGGCGAGGATCCATCGGGCCCGCAGCGAGGTAAGCTGGTAGGCCACGATCGGGCTGAACGCCCACAACGCGCCTGTGTACTTGGAGCCCATGGGGAGCACGCCGGTCGCAGTTGCTGCCCAGCCCAGCACCACGGGCGCGGCGGCGAGCAGAACAACCTTGACCCAAGCGGGCATGGAGCGGAGCCTACGCGAAGCGGCAGTTCAAAAGAACTGCGTTCGCGGTCCTGTGTCAGCGCCACCGCCGAGCCGCTCGGACCGCCCGTCTGGGGTAGCCGCAGCTCGAACTTCGCGCCTGCCGCCGTGACAAGTTCTGAACAAGCCTGCCGTCGGCTGCAGCCCCAAACCGGACTCCACCGTCCAGTGCAGGCCGGTTCTTGAGCCCTGCCCCGCATCACCGCTGTGGGCGTTCCAAATTGAGCCTCGGCCCACCTTCAAGCCACCCGACACGGTGACCGATGGCACAGCGGACGCGGTGGCGATACGCCTCGCGCTCCCGAGGAGAGATCGATGCGGACACGGAGCAGTCGAGGTGTGGGGTGGGCATTCGCTGCGTTGGTCTGGGGACCGGCGTTCGGGTGTGTCGGCGGGGGCGAAGGCAGCGGCTCGGGCGGCGGCTCGGAGGACTCCGGCGGCATCCAGCTGGCGACGTCGACGACTGAGGCCCACGGCGATGGTGCGGGGCGCGTCGAAGGCAGCGGCGGCGGCGGCTCGCAAAGCAGCGCATCGCCCGATGGCGACGCGGAGGGCAGCGAGGGCTCGGGGCTGCGGTACGACGTCGGGGTGCAGGAAGGACCACCGACTTGTCCGGGGGCCAGCGCGTATGACTTCTCGACGATCTGGATCGCCAACTCGCCGGAAGGCACCGTCTCCAAAATCGACACCCGCACCGGGGCCGAGCTGGCGCGCTACGCAACCGGTCCGGAGGACAACCCCGACCCGTCGCGAACCTCGGTGAACCTGCAGGGCGACGTCGCCGTCGGCAACCGCGGGGGCAGCATTGCGAGCATCGCTGGGCGCCTTGCTGACTGCGTCGACGCCGACGACGACGGCGAGATTCGGACCTCTTCGGGGGCGGACAACGTGCTCCCGTGGGGCGAAGACGAATGTGTCCGCTGGCATCTCGACCTTCCTTTCTCTGGCGACAACCACACCGGAGGTCCGCGCGCGGTTGCGTGGGACGTGGGCGAGCCCGTCCAGGATATTTGCGACCCGCCGGCACCTCGGGTTTGGGTCGGCTGGCGCGACATGCCGAACGACACGGTGATCCTTCGTCGCCTCGACGGTGCGACCGGGGAGACCGACGCAGAGGTGACCGTACCCGAGTGGGACGGTCGCTGGGGTCACGGCACGTATGGCGGTGCCGTGGATGGCGACAATAACTTCTGGGCGCTGGGCACGTGGAGCACGCTCATCCGCGTGGATGGGGTGACGCTCGACGTCGATCGCTGGGACAACTCGAGCCACAACGCGTACGGGCTCGCGCTCGATGCCGCTGGCAACCCGTGGCTGGCCGGCTACGACGGGCGACTGACCCACTTCGACGTTGCCTCCGAGACCTTCGTCGACCACGGCAACCCGGGGCCCTCGCGCCTACGCGGGCTGGCCATCGACACCGATGGTTTCGCATGGATCGCCGGCAACGACAGCTGCAGCCTCGTCAAGTTCGATGTGGCGGCTCAGACTGTGGCCGACCCTGGTATCCCGCTGCCGGGATGCAGCAGCCCGGTCGGGGTGAGCATCGACGTCGACGGCTTCGTCTGGGTCGTCGACCGCGACGCCAGCGAGGCTTACAAGGTTGACCCCAACACCAACGACATCGACGTCATCGGCGGGCTGATCAATCCGTATACCTACTCCGACATGACCGGCGCAGGGTTGGGATTGGTGTTCCCCCCCGAAGGCTAGCCGGCGAAGCTGCTCCAGCCGCGTATCCAGCAGGGCACGTAAGGCATCCCAGCGATCGGGGTAGGGCAGCTCCAACCCCTGCCATGACTCCACCCGTAGGGGGTGGGTCGCCTGGGCGATGGCTTCGCTCACGGCCTCAAGCTCGTCCCGGCTGCTGTCCTCTAGCAGCGCCCGCAGGGTGCGGTGGCGTAGCACATAG
>JAESSZ010000898.1 GCA_016763875.1 Nannocystaceae bacterium | reverse complement strand
GATGAACCCACATCCGCCCTCGACCCTGAGATGATCAAAGAGGTGCTGGATACTATGATCGAGTTGGCGCAAGAAGGCATGACGATGCTCCGGCCTTGCGACGGTCAGCCCGCAGGCTGCCTCGCCTCGCCGCGCGAAGAAGCTGAACGTGCACGCGTTTGGGATGAACTTGCATGCGGCCACGACGGTCGACGGGCGTGACAGAAACCAACTGGAGCGACTGTCGCGCTATCTGCTTCGTCCGCCGTTCTCGACCGATGCCATCCAGCGGTTGCCCGACGGTCGTGTGCGTCTGGACATCGCCCGCCGCGGCCGTTCAGTCACGATGTCAGCCGAGCAGTTTATCGCCAAGCTCATAGCCCTCGTACCTCCCCCGAGCGTTCCGATGGTGCGCTACGCAGGTGTTTTTTCAAACCGCCATCACTTGCGCGCCGCCATCGCTCCCGCCCCTGCTCGGTGCCCCGAGCAAAGTCAGCCGGAGCAAACGAGACTACTGACGTTCAGCGGGCGTCCCGTCGATACGAAGAATCCTGGCCCAGTCACGCCCTCGAAACTCGCCTGGGCTCAGCTGTTGGCGCGTGTGTTCGGCGTCGATGTGTTGAGCTGCATACGGCCTGGTTGCGGCGGCAAGCTCAGGGCGACGGCGGCGGTGCTGCACTCGCGGGAGATAGCGTTGTTGCTCCACGGCGCCCGCGGGCCACCCAAACCGAGCCCTCCCGGCCAGCTCAGCTTTCTCAACATCGAGGCGTAGTCCCCAGCCCCACCGAGCGGGCCCGCCAGCGCCGTGGTTGTCGGACGTGGGCAACGCCGCTTCTTGGCGTGTCTCGACCGCTGACGCCTATCGCGGCCCCACGATTCGCGCTCTGCTTCACCCTTCAGCGACCCGATGAGCTTTGTGTCTTGGCTGGATGCCGCCATCGCGCACGGTCCGCCTCCCCGCCGCACCCGAATTGCCGCTTCGCATCGCCTATACGCCGTCGCTTCAAACGATCACGCGTTTGCTTCGGCCTCATTTTCTCGACGCAGCCCGGCCCGCGTGCGCTCTGAGCAGCTTCTGTACTTTGTGCCGCATGGGTTGAGGCCACTTAGACCCCTTCGCTCCAATGGCCTCCAGCCGTTCCGCGAGTGCTGGACTCCACCGTGGCGCGGACTCCAGCCAGGCGAGTGCGAGTTCCTTCCAGTAGGAGGAAGCGAACTCAAGGGCGTGGAGAATCAACTCCTCAACCGGAAAGGCTGCGAGATCGTGCTCTTGGATAGCTGCGTTCAACAATTCCGTGACATCGCGTGGCTCCTCTTCGAGGACTGGTAGCAGAGCACGGAACGCCTCGCGACGTTCGAGGTCTATGCGGGCGCCCCGGACCTCGGCGACCCAGCCACCTTCAGCGCTGATGCCCAGGCAGACAGAGCCGTCCTTCGTTGTGAATATAGCCCTCATCCTCCCGGCCAAGCTCCGTGGACCACCCGCTGGCCCGTCGCGCCCTCAAGGAACTCAACGAATTCAGCGCGCATCGCGTCCGTCCAGTTTTCCCCGAAGTGTCCGCTGTACTCGTTGGTCAAGATTTCGCCACGAGGCCCACGACTAAAATTGCCACCAACGACTCGCCCAGGATCATACCCAGGGTTGATCGCGTCCGCCAGCTTCTGGTGTGGCGATCCTGTGCCCTGGGCCCTTCCAACGGCAAACCGCTTCGTCGCCGGATCGTAGACGAACTCCACGGTCCGTTCGCCACCGTAGGAAGCGTTCGGCCGTGGGTCGAAGTTTCGAAGCTGCGCACTGGACTTCGTTCGTGAACTCGCCTCGATAACTCCAGGTTGAGGGCCTGCGCCGCGTAAACTGCCCCCTGCCACCCCACGGGACTTAGCCAAGCGTTTCCCGAACGGAACCATGACCATCCCGCGTTGGCCAGCAACGCCTTCTGACACGAGTGCCCGTCGTCCGGCGGCCAACAGGCTTCGGCCCCCTTGAACGACTCTTCCCGCGATGCCGCCGGAGAGCACGTCAATAAGGAACTCACCCGGCATGCTTGGCTGAAGACCGATGTCGGTGTTGAGCCTCGTGCCTAGGTAGTCTCCGGCTTCTGTCCAATAGTCGGTGTAGTCACCGGAGAGAACCTGGAAGTAGGCCCCCGAGTCAGTTGGGGCACGCTGTGCATGTCGCGGCACATCGGCTGGCCAGAAGAGTCTCTCAATCGGCTCGTCGTACGCGCTCTCGCTCCGGTTGCGTACCGACTCCATGCCAAGTGCGTGCCCGAGCTCGGTCACTTCGCCGCGAAGCACCGCCTTTTTTGTGGCCAGCCGCGGGTCCGGTGGCTCGGCTGGCACAGGGGAGAACGGAGTCAGAGAGTCTCCGGCCTGCGCAGCCTGTGCTTGAGCCGCCTGTGCCTGCTCTGTCGCACCGGGCGCACGACCGTCGCGGTCACTAAGGCCGACCGGATCACCATCGCAATACCGATACCGGTTACTCCCTCCCGCAAGTCCGATCGGGTCAGCACTGGTCCACCGTCCCAACCACGGCGCGTAGTACCGCGCACCGTGCAGCGCCAAGCCGGTCTCGTCGTCCCGCTCCATTCCGGTGAAGCGATACCGATTCGCCGATACCTCCACCTCACTGCTCGTCGCCCGATAGCTCGATGTCCCGTACGGGTGGAACTCCTCGTACGTGATCACCCGCCCGGATTCGTCGACCTCCAACCCTGTGGAGCCCAGGTGATCGGCCAGCTGAAACCGAAACAGCGGCTTGGGCTGGCTCACCGCCTTGCCCGCCTTGATCGTCTTTGTCTCGATCCTTAGTGAGCTGCCGACGTGCTCGGCGAGAGTCCGTTCGACGACCTTCTCGAACCCCACCCCCTTGCGCCTTTCGAAGACCTCTTCGCTGCCAAGGTACAGCCGCTCCTCGACGATTCCTCCGCCCTTCTCGACGAACTTCCGGATCCGCTCGCCACCCGCGTACTGAAAATGCACGGTCTGCGTGCCACGCTGCACCCGTTGTAGCTGGCCCAGTGCGTTCCACACCATGCCGTCCACGTGCGGCATCGCGGTCATGTTGCCCTGGGCGTCGTGCTCGTACCGCTCCGCTAGATCGTCGAATCTTCCTGTCGCTCGCAGACGGTTTCCGTACGCGGAGTACTCGTAGTGCCGCGTGAACGAACCGTTTGCGGCGGCGTGACGCAGACGCTGGATGTTCCCGACGGTGTCATACGTGAACTGCTGCGTGTACCGACGCATCCGCGTCGGATCGTTGGGCGCTGCCACCCGTTGGGCCCCCGCTTGTTTGGGGCCACGCCCGCCCGCCTGCGAGTCGTGCTCGCGCCCCGTGGCCTCCACCAGTCGATACAGAGCATCGTATCGATACGTATTCACCGCCTCGACTTCAGCGTTGTCGAAGAAAATGGTCTTGTGCGCCTTGTCGGCGACGTGCGTGATGTTCCCGACCGGATCGTAGGTGTACTGCAGATCTCGCAGGCGCTTGCCAGAACCCGATGTCGCACTCAGGCTGACTAGCCGCTGCGTCGTGTCGTCGTATTGGTAGCGTCGAACCGCGGCCTTTCCATCGGCGATGCGAAGCGGTCGTCCGAACTCGTCGAACTCCAAAACCTCGTACACCGTCTTGGCCGACTTGCCTGCCTCCTTCCGCTTCACTGTCTCCAGTAGCCCGTCGTCGCTGTAGGCGTACAAATGCGACACGGCACTCGCAGGGGTCGTGACCTCGCGGGCGCGGCCCATCGCGTCGAAATACAGGTTCGACGTGAACGCACTGTTTTCGAGAAGCGGCTCCTTGAGCTCGTCTATCGCCTTGAAGTCGGTGAGGCCCGCCAGCGTCGACCAATCCTGCAGGCCGTGCGAGCTGTCCTGTGCACCCTCGAGCGTCTTGGCGAAGTTGGTCATTCGCCGCATCGTGAGGTTGGGGTTCCCATCGATATCGTAGTCGACGACCGTGGACTCCCCTCCGCCGTCGTACACGCGGAACAACCGACCGCGTCTGCGTGCCCCGACATTTTGCATCTCTGGGAGTACGGCCTTGGCGTTTTCCTTGTCGCCGTAGAGCCGCTTCGTGGTCAGCACTTCGTGACTGTCGTTGGCCGCGCGAACGAAGTCTTCCAGCGGCCGCTGTAACGCATCGTAGGTCCATCGAAACACTGAGCCACGTGCGTCCACGGCCCGCAGTGGTTTCCCGGCTACATCGGCGACAGCGAGGCTCACCCCCGCGTCGAACGACCGCGTGCGCAGAGTCTGGCCGAGCATCCCGAACTCCAGTTTCTCTGCGACGTTGCCTCGCGCGTCGATGACTTCGGTGCAGTTGCCCTGAACATCCAGCACTTGGCGAGCGACGATCACCTGCTCTCCGCCACCTTCATCGTGAAAGCGCGCGAAGGTTGCGACGGACCGGCCGAGAGAGTCGAGGCGGACGTGTGTTGGCGTGTTGGCGTGTGCCACTGCCGACTCGGCGGCAGCTCGCTCGGCAGGGCTGCCGTTCGCCGCCTTGTCGAGCCACTTGCTGTCCGTCACGGTGTCGTTGCAGTCAAACGTCTCGAGATGCCATGCGTCGAAGGTCACACGTTCGAGCGTCCCGTCCGGGTACTCCGCCTGCACCGCCCGCCCTAGCGCGTCATACCGTGTGGTCGCGATCAAGTGCTTTGCGCGCGGCTCGAACCCCGAAGACGAGGACTTGAACGACCGGTACTGTAGGACTGGGGCGCCCTTATTGTTGACCACCGTGAGGCCGGTACTCCGGAACTTCCCGTTTGAGTCGCGGACCTTCTTTTGCAGAACCGCGCCGCTGCCGTCGAGAAACGTCTTGCTCAGCGCGATGCGAAACGTCCGCGGCCCGTACTCAATCTGTGCGGCTACTGTGCTTGAGACCGGTTTGCCCGCCTTGGCGAACGCGAACAGATCGTAGGCGTACAGCCGGGTGGGGTTGTCTCGGTCGTCGCCCTCGTCGCCGAGTGTGAACGGGTCTTCGGCCTGGTGGTCGATTTTTTGGTCGAGGCGAGCGCCCCGCGTCACCTGCTTGGACAACATCCCGAGAGCGTCGAACTCGGTCACCGAGACGGTGTTGTTGGGGTCGAGCACGACCGAGGGCTGCAGCACGCGGTAGTCCACCTTGATCTGCGTGACGTTGTCCGGCTCGTCTGCATCCTCGTGTTTACCCGCGTCAAACTCGCCGACAACTTCGGTCGACTTGACGACCATGTAGTTGTCTTCGTCGTATTCGATGAGGTCGCTCTTGTGTCCGAACGGGTCGATGGATGCGACCGGCAAGAAGAACCGGTCGGCATCGAGGACCGCACGCCCCGAAACCACCCACCAGCCGCCCTCGGTATCGAGGTATCGCCCTTGCTCCCCAAGGACCGTCGCTGGCGTATCCTCACCGACGAACAGCGGCCCGAGCACGTCAGCCGCCTGCGCGTGCGTCATCGCCATCTGACGCGTCTCAAACACGAGCGCACGTGCACCACAGTCCCCTGCGCCCAACGGTTTGTCGCCCAGGCCGTCGTCGTAGAAAAACGTCTGCGTCCGGCTGAGTCGACGCCGCTGCTTCCCCGACGACGGTTTCACTTCGAACTCGATCACCGAGGCCCCGCCGACGGCCCCCCGCAACGCGCCGACCGACAGCGGCGAGGTCGGGTCCCCTTGCAGGCCCGTCAGCTCGAAGCTCGACGCATCGAATACGGTGCCCAGTCGGTACACCTCGGGCTCGTCTTGGTTGGCGACCGCCACCTCGGTCGACACGATGTACGTTCGTCGTTGCGGGTCGTCCGTTGGCGCATCCGACCGCGTGACATCTAGATCCACGATCTCCGGCAATAGCGGGTCCACCTGAGTCGTCGGCACAGGGTCATCAAAGTCGCCAGTCGGTGCGGTGATATCGATCGTCCGATCGGCCTGCGTCAACCACTGGGCATACTCGGTCGAATCGGGTCCCAGGGTTTGGCCCGATGGCATCGGGGAGACCGCATCTGGAAAAAAGAACAGCTCGGTGCGACGGTTCTCCGCCTCTTCGACATGGTCATTGGTGGCGACGGCATTGAAGTGCTCGCCCGCGGCCACCACCGTCAGCGAAGTGCCTGCGGGCAGCGACGTGCCATCCAGATCCATGTAGCGGCGGATAAGCTCGCGCCGCGTCACAACGTCGAGTTCACCGCTGCGGGGGAGGTCCACGTCGTTCTGAAACGCCAGAATATCGTCGGGGTCGTATCCTTGAGCTGCGAGAAGGTGCTCGTCTTCCGCAGCGCCCCAACGTCGACGACTGCCGATCGTCGAGCCGTCCGATTCGTACCGCGCTAGCCAAGCGTCAACGTCATCGGTCAGGAACGCGGCGACGGACTGGGCGCGCTCCAGCGAGAGGGTCAAGTTGTCGCTCGCCTTGCCCTCACGGTCGGTGTGCCCCACGACCAGGAGCGAAAACCCGGGATGGCGGCGGTAAATGAGCGCCAGCGCAGCGATCCCGTTGCGGGCCTCCGGCAGGATGAAGTTCTTCGATTCCTCGAAAACAAAAGCCGGTCAGCCGTGCGGCGAACGGCTTGTCGGTTCTCGGCGGTGCTTGTGGCGGAGGCGGGGGCTCCACCGGCTGCGTCGGCTGGGGTTGCGCGACGGCTTTGCGGCGTGGGTACGCGACAGTGACCGACGTCAGTACGTTGCCGAACTCGTCGAGCTCAAGTACGACGGACTGCGACAGTCGGGGGTCCGGGACCTCTTGTCGCTCGTACGTGTACAGGAGCGACTGCTCTTCGAACACGAACACGCTGGCGTGGTGCTCGCCGCCCTTGGGCTGCAGCATCTTGATCGCGTACGCCGCCTCGGTCACCGTGAATGGGCGCGAGCGACGACCGGCCGCCTCGTCGCTGTCGTCGCCATCTTCCCCGTAGCTCTCCGAGCGCAGCACCGACCCTCGCAACGCACGGGTCGCTTCGCGGTGGTCCTCGGGGCCCGACACAGGCTCGACCAGGGTCGCGTCGGGAAGCAGCACCGCGCCCGAGTCGCCCGCGTAGTACTCGCTTGCCAGCAGCCGCGTGAAACCACCACCGGCCACGACAGCCCCTGTGTGAAACCAGGTCTTGTTCCGGACGGGCGCTGTCAGATGTTCGGCATCCAGCGTTTGGTGCGTCGAGTCCGAACCAGACGCCGTCAACTCGGCGAGGCTCTCACTGTCCACCTGCTCGACTCGGCCGAAACCACGAAACTCCCGGTCCTGCGGGTCGTAGTGGCCGTGGTGGTAGCTGTAGTGCGACGTGAAGCGTAGACCGCTGACCAGGTCGCGCACCTCCAGTGTTTCGACCACGGGCACGACGATCGGCAGTCGCGTGATCCAGGGGCTCTCCGCTGCGTGGTCCGCCAAGAAAAACTTGCTGCTCGGCGCGTAGGAGATCGATGTCTCCAGCCCCATGTTGTTCTTCGTGCCGGTTAGCAGCAGCGGCGGTTCGGGCACCAGATCGATCACGGTGATCGAGGCACCTGCCTCTGCCTTGGCAAACACGAGCGATCCCGTCGTGCGTCCGTCTAGCCGTGTCAGCGCGGCGAGTTTTAGGGTCTCGAACTTGGGTATCGCTAGCCCTGGCCCTTGAACCAGCTTGTTCCCAGACTCGTTCAGCCACAAGATCGTGTCGGACTCGCCGAGATACAAGATGTCGGTTGTCCCGGAACCGTCGACGTCAAGCAGGCGAACGCGTTTCGTCTTGACCTTCTCGCCGATGCCCGGCGCGTCCATGGTGATCTTGCGACCGAACTTGCCGTAGCCAAGATTTGGCCAGTAGGCGACCTCGTCAGCGCGTAGTCGCACAACATCCGGAAGGCCGTCGCCACTCATGTCGGCGAAGCAAATGACCTCTTGTTCGTTTTCCTCGACCTTCGACTCGGGCTGCAGGTCGCGGTCTAGCTCGAACAGGACCGGTCCGGGCCCTGCGTTTTCGTCGCCATCGTGGGCTACCGGCTCTTGCTTGGTCCAGCCGTCCTTGCTCGACTCGCCCAGTCGACGCCACCAGACGTACTCCCCTTCTTTGGCCACCAGTGCGTCCGTAAGACCATCGCCGTCGAGGTCGGCAAGGTAGACACGATGCTGCTTGTCGACCGGGTCTTCGGCGACCGGGGGGAAGTTGCCCGCGGCGATCTGTTGTCCACCGCCCCAGCTACCACTAAGCAGGTCGCGCTCCCAGACGGTCGCATCACTCGGCCCAAACTCGACCAAACCCGGCCGGCCCTGAGCGCTGAGATCCAAAAACCGCTGTTTGTGGGGCTCGTGGTCTTGCGAGGCGGATGCGCCAAAGGAGATCGGGACCGGCTCTTGGTAGGTGCCCGGAGCAGGGCCGGGCGCCCGGTAGATAAAACGACCATCCTCGCGCGACAGCAGCCCGGCGACCCCGACGCCATCGAGGTCGGAGAACTCCACCTCAACCGTCTCGGACTCAAAGTCGAGGTCGTGCAGCTCGGTGGCGGCGATCTCCCGAATGTTCGGCCTGATCGCGCGCTCGCAGTATGTGAACTCGCGTGCGGGCGTCGCCAACGTGGTCCCCTCGGCGATGTTCGAAGCCCATCTGCGATACCGAGGCGAGCCGCGATGCGACGGGGTCTTGCGCGTACTCGAAGTCGACCGAACGCACCAAAACAGGGTCCAGCGCGCCATCGTCGTCCGCGGCCTTCCCGTTGAGGGCGGCAAAACGATGGAACACGAGGACTCGCCGACACAGCCGCCGTGTTCGCACGTCGAACGTCGCCCGGAAGCTCGAGAACGTATCGGGTCGAGCCGGCCACGGTTGGCTCTCGTCGACCGAGGCTGCGGCACCAGGGGCGTGCTCGCCGTAGTCCAGCACGTCCTCGAACATGAACTGCTCGCGCAGGGCAGGGTCGTCGAAGATCGTAGGGTCGACTTCCCCCGCAAATACCTCACGATTCCCATAGAGAATCCGCTTGAGGTAACGCTGCGTTTGCACTGACCCATCGGCGAAACGCTCTCGCTCTGCCCCCGCGCCAGTCTCGACCCCAGCGGCGTCTTCCTTCTTGTAGCGATAGAAGACGACGTTGCCAAAGTCGTCGCGCTGTTCTTGAAGCAGCCACTGGAACACGCGCTTGGGATCGTTGGGGTCGACGATCTGGGCTTCGGTTGCCCGACCAAACACGGAGACAATATTTGCGGCGTTTCTCACCACCCAATGGGAGACTTCGTCCTTTTCACGCCGCTCGATCCGTGCAAACCCGCCCTCAACGCGAGCCCGGTAGGTCGTGACGATCTCCCCGGTCGCAGAGTCGATGCCCTGCTTGGTTTTTACGAGGTCTTCGGCGTCCGAGAAGATGAAGACATCGGTTTCGTTGCCGTCGTCGTACTCCGGGAGACCGCGCCCATGCTCTGCGACGAATGCCTTGGTCGTCGAGCGGGTGACGAACGGCAACGATGACCGCCAGCCCCAGCCAAACTCGCCGTTACCAGCATTGGAGCTGTAGTCGATGCCGAGTGAAGGGGTGATGCCTCGCCCAGGAGGAAGCGGGACTTCGATGCCGATCGAGCCCGAGCCGGTGCACGCACTCGCGCTGAACTTCTCCCCCAGCGTGGGAATGCTCAGGCCCCCAGTGGCCTTGGTGGCTTCCGGCACGGTCGCACCCTGTGGTTCGTCCCCAGGGATGTCGAGACGGACGTCATTGCGCTTGTCGATGTCCAGCTGGATCGTCGGGG
Source organism: Nannocystaceae bacterium (assembly GCA_016763875.1). Classification (GTDB taxonomy): domain Bacteria; phylum Myxococcota_A; class Polyangia; order Nannocystales; family Nannocystaceae; genus JAESSZ01. Next base: position 6,144 of record JAESSZ010000898.1, on the reverse strand, counting down.
CCGTACCGTCGGGCAAGACGCGCGACTCTTTGACAACGTCAAAACCAGGTCGCGGCGTGGGGGTGTCCGTCATACGGAGGGGGCGCCACGATGGCGTCGAGGGTGCACGAAGTCAACCTGCGCGCTGGGCATGGTGTTGCCGATACGCCCGCGGGTGAACTTGTGGCAGTATGAGCCACAATGTCGAAGGGAGGCGATGACAACATTTGTTCGCATTGACGGAACCACGTACGCCGTTGTTCCTGACCGTGACGTTGCCCCGTTGCCGTACGATCTCCACGACGCCCGCGCTCTGATCCACGACATCGTCGGTGACGACACGGCGCGTCTGCATGCGTATCTAGACGACAATATGGAGCTGGGGTTTTTCCCAGACCGAGCCGATCCGGTGGCGGTCGCAGCAGAGCTCCTGCTGCATGGGCACATCATGTTCGTTCGATTGGAACAGGCGTTTCAGGCTCTCGATGCGCCTACGATTCACGATCTCGTCGACCCCAGCCGCGCAGATCCGCTGGCACCGACACCGGCCGATCGACCCACGGACGATCCCAAGCCCGGCAATCCACCAGGGCAGGGGCCAGTTGCTCCCGGGCCCGAGGGTCCCGCACCAACGGATCCCGCTCCCGCCGTTTTTGTTCCCCCAGCATCTATCGACCCGGATGCTAAGACGCCGACCGTGTTCGAAGTCGTCGACCGCCGCGGTCGTGCGATCCTCGGGGCCTTCACTTGCGTGTTGGAAGGTAGGTCTGAGTCGGGCGAGCTGAGCCACAAGACGCATCGCTACCTTTCGGTTGCGCAGCGTGGGCTCGCAGACTTGGATCTCAAAGAGCTCAGACCTGCGCCCTAGCAGAACTGCGTCAGCGGGGGCCGTATCCCCCTCTGGATGTGCATGAGCCCGTCAGGCGTCGCGAAAGGAGGCTGGCACGGTGTCGCCCGATGCCGCACCTCGCACCTCTCGCGACATCGCCTCCAACCGAGACCACGAAACGACGACCCGAGGCCGGCCACGGTAGACACGGCGTGGTCGGATCTGAAACCGTTAGGCATGGCGCGGTTCGGTATTGTCGGTGCGGCCTTCGTTGCAGCGGTGTTCGTTCTCGGTGGCTGCGGCGACGAGGATGTCGTCACGCCATTCGGGGATGGCACTGGTTCGACTTCCGCTGGTGACGGAACGGGCGGACCCATCGAGGTCGAGGACTCGACGGGCGCGGACTCGACGGGCGCCGAGTCCGAGGGCGGGCAGGGCGGTGCGCCGGGCGATCCGTGTCTGGACGCCGACGACTGTGCCGACTGGTGTTGGGACGTCGGCGATGATGGTGTTGGTGTTTGTGTCGGGCCGTGCGTTGGCACGTGTCCCTCGGGCACGATCTGCGAAGACGTGACGATCGACGAGACTTCCGTCCAGGCCTGCATCCCCGCGCCTGAGACCTTCTGCGACAGCTGCCGCACGAGCAGTGATTGTGGCGGTCCCAGCGATCTGTGTGTCGCGCTGGACGGCGGTCGGTTTTGCACGGTCGGGTGCGGGGCGGACCCCAGCGTGTGTCCTGTTGGATTTGGGTGTGGTCTGATCGGAGAGGTAGGCGACGGAGAGGCGCTGATGCAGTGCGTCCCTGACAACGGAATCTGCTGCATCGATGCCGATGGCGACATCTACGGTGAGGGTGGCGGATGTTTCGACTCAGACTGCGATGACAGCAACGCGGCGGTCCACGCCCAGGCCGACGAAGTCTGTGACGGGTTCGACAACGATTGTGACGGGGAGATCGACAACGAGGTCATCGATTGTGCGGCTGGTGAGTGCTCGCTAGGCGCGTTCGGCTACTTCGAGCAGCCCCTAGAGGTGTGTGTGGCGGGTGAATGCACCGCCGAACCAACCGAACTCTGCGATCTCTACACTTGCGCGGACGGCGAGGAGCAGGGAGATACCTGCGCGACGAATTGCGATGGCGAGGACGACAACAAGTGCGTGCCACCAGCGCATTGCGACGACAGTGTCTGTGAGTCGGACTTTTCTGCCGGCTTGGCGTGCGACGAGACCTCTGACTGCGAGAGCGAGCATTGTCAGAACGACTTCTGCTGCGCGTTCGGGGACTGCTGCGCCATGGCGTCCGACTGCCCCACATTTGGAACGCAGGACGCCATCTGCACCTCGCCGACCACGTGTCAGGGAACCGTGGGCGAGACGGTGTGCAGCCCGTCGTTTACCTGCTCCAACACGGGCATTGGCGAGGACGACTCCGCATGTCTCGAGACGACCGTGGCCAACGAATGCGGTCCGTACCCGGCGATCACGTGCACGGGCGACGCTGACCAGCAAGCGCCCGACTGCGCGACTGCTTGCGACAACGACACCGAATGCGACGAGGACGCCCACTGCGACGCCACGACATCCACGTGTGAACCGGACGTCAACGACGGCAACGACTGCGACAGCGACACGTGGTGTGTCAGCGGCCACTGCCAAAACGACTTCTGTTGCGAAGACGGAGACTGCTGCGCAGCCGAGTCGGACTGCCCCGCAAGCTACTCCTCTGACGCAGTGTGCACCTCGTCAGCGACTTGCCAGGGTGAACGCGACGTCGCGGTTTGCAACGCTAACAGTTGCGACACCACGCTCGGCGTCGCCGACGATTCGGCGTGTGCTGCGGGTCTTGTCGCCAGCACGTGTGGTCCGTACCCGTCGGTTGTGTGCACAGGCGGTGCGGTTCAAAACCCGCCCGAGTGCAGCGACAGTTGCACCGCGGACATCGAGTGCGACACCAACGCGTACTGCAGCCAGGCCGGGGTCTGCATCCCGGACGAACCCAATGGCGATACGTGCACGGCGGACAGTCAGTGCGTCGCCGGTCACTGCCAGAACGGCTTCTGTTGCGCCAGCGGCGATTGCTGTGCCAACGCGGGGGACTGTACGGCGTACGACGAGGCAGCCGACTGCACCGAGCAGGCAACCTGCCAGGGCGAGCGTGTCGACGGCGTGTGCAACGGGTCCAACCAGTGTGTGGTCGCGAGTGTGGACGACGACTCCGCGTGTGCGAGCGTCGTTGCCGACACCTGCGGTCCGTACCCGGCGATCGTCTGCAGCGGCGCCATCAATCAAGTCCCGCCGAGCTGTCCAACCGACTGCATGGGCGACGCTGAGTGTGACGGCTCGGCACATTGCGATGGCGGCTCATGCGTGCCCGACAGTGGGCCTGGGGGGTTCTGCACATCCACGACGCAGTGCGCGGGTGGTCTGCAGTGTGTGGACAACGTGTGCTGCACTTCGGCCTGCGGTGGCGGCTGTCAGGCCTGCGACCTGCCCGGCAGCGAAGGGACGTGTACGTCCGTGCCAGAGGGAGACGATCCCGACGCCGAGTGCGGCTCCATCGACTGCGACGGCTACTACAGCGGGTGGTCCGGCGACGACTGCCATGCGCGCGCTGATGTCCCGAGCAATGTCGCGGGCTGCAATGGCAGCGGGGCGTGCCAGGACGACGATGACCTCTGCGCATCGCAGCCCCAGGGCCCGATTGTCGAGTCCTGTGATGCCACATGCGAGACACCATTGCTGGTGACATGCGCGGGCCAAAACGATCCGCTGTGTAATGACGTCAACCCGGGCACGAACACCTGCGGTCAGGGCGCCTGCGAAAACACGTTGCCCCAGTGCCAAAACGGAGCGCCACTGACGTGCACGCCGAATATCGGCGCGGCGGGACCTGAGCAGTGCAACGACCTCGACGACAACTGCGATGGCTCCGTCGATAACGACGGCTTCTCTGACAGCTTCGAGCCCAACGGTACGTGCGGTTCGGTCGCAACGCTGGCCGAGGTCGGCAGCGACGACACGCTGACCTACGCCTCGCAGACCATCTTCAGCGCAGGGGACGAGGACTACTACTACGTCCACGTCGAGGAGACCGACAACTCCTGTTCGTGCTGCGACTTCTTTTGTCTCGACGAAGACTTCCGAGTCTGGCTCGACCTCACCGTGCCATCCGGTGCTGGTTCGTACATGTTCTGCGTGGACACCGGGTGTTCGACGGGTGGCTTTGCCAACTGCACGGAGGTCCTTGCTGGCCAGACCGGTAGCTGGATCTACACCTTCGACGGCAGTTGCCCGGGCGACAACGACTACGACATCTACATCCACGTGTACGGCGACAACGCACCCGCGCTGGAGTGTTCGCCCTACACGTTGTCGTACCGCATGGAGCCGGGTTGCTTCTGACCGGGGCAGCGGCAGCACCCACTAGGCGCAGAACCATTGCTCGTGTTTGTCGCCGAGCGCTTCCTGGCAGTCCGATGCGTCGTCGCACAGCGTGTCGGGGTACGCTCGTGTCTCGGTTAGCGTCTCCCACATCGTCAATCGGTCACCGTCGGCGCATACCGGAACCGGCTGGAGCGGGTTGCCGTTGGTGGTGTGCACCACGCCCGCGTCCTCCACGGAATATGTGCCGCTGTAGTCCACGTTGTTTTCCAGCGACAGCATGCAGACGCACTCGCTCTCAAGCTCCGCGCACGCGCCACTGAAGTTATTGTCCTGCTGATCGATAGCGTTACCGAACGCCTCGCACTCGATGCCAAAGCAGTCCATCGAGTCGAGCACGACTTCTACGTCTAGTACGAGCTGGTTGCTGTGGGAGAACGTCAGGTCTTCGTTGAACACGCGTGTGCCTTGCACAGACGAGGTCAGGACCGACATCACGGACTGTGGGCATTGAGCGGCGAAGAAGTTCGGTAGGACCTCCGTCCCGCAGTGCGCTTCAATCGTCCATTCTCCGACGATGTCTCCTTCGCAAGGCGCGGGTACTGGGTCGCACGTCGGGTCGACCGCCGATTTTGTCGCCGCGTGCACGGTGCTCAGAAAGCCGACGTTGCTGATGCCCACGCACACGCCTGCTGGGGGGAAGCCGCCGTCGGGTCGCGGAATGAACCCGCCCGTGTCCTCTGAGCTGGAGCCCGATGTATCGACAACCTCGTCGCCGGTCGACGAGCCAGTCGCATTGCCCGAGGTCGAGTCAGCCGCCGCGCCCGAGGTGGAAGTATCGGACGACGGGAGTTCGTCGCCGGTGGCGCTGAGGCCCGTCGTGCTGCTTGACTCTCCGGTGCCCTCGGCTTGGGAAGTCTCGGCCGTGCACCCGAGGGCAATAAGCCCGGACAAGGCGAAGAGGTGCGGGAGTCGGAGCAGCGGCGGTGCAGGTTTCATCGCGGCGGCCAACCTCCCGGCGGGGGCGCGGATTCCCGCTAAGGATGCATTACTGCGTCGGACACAGGCGCAGCGCTCGAGGTTTTCCGATGCATCCCGGGGTCAACGCGACACAGCGCACGAGTACGCAGTGCAACCTGCCGTGCGCGCTGACGTCCTGCACCCGTGACTGGTCGTTGCATCCTCTCCTGTGTCGTCCTCCTCATGGCTGGATCCACGGCTGGCGGGTGCTCCAGCGGAGGCGAGTCCTCCCGCGGCGGCTCAAGCGACTCCGAGGGCGGCACGAGCAGCGTGGGCAGCACTGGGATCAGTACGACGATCACCGTCGGGGGCTCGGCCAGCGCACCAAGCAGCGGCTCCACCGCGGCAGAGTCGGTTGACAGCACAGGCGCAGCCGAGACCTCGGATCTCACATCCGGTGGCACGACCGCCGCGCTCGACGACACCTCTGGCTCGGGCACGTCTGGCTCGGGCACGTCTGGCGGGGAGTCGGACGAGAGCAGCGGGGATGGAAGCAGCACGTCGACCACCGGAGTCGCACCGCTGAGTATCGATGACCTCGTTGAGGGTGACCTCGTGATAACCGAAGTCATGTACAACCCGGCATTTTGCACCGATGCCAACTGCGAGTGGATCGAGATCTACAACGCAAGCGGGTCTGCGGTTGATCTGCTCGGCCTCACGATCTTGGATATCGGTGCTTCGTCGGGAGAGATCGAGGACTCGGCCGTTCTCGGTGCCGAGCAGTATGGCGTGCTGGCGGCTGGGAACGCAGGGTCGTGGGGCTACACGTTCAGCCCGCTGGCCTACTACGGATCGAGCGGCCCGTTCTTCAGCCAAGACGAAGGCGACCTGGTCGAGGTCGCGAACGCGGCGACGACCATCGACATCATGCTCTACACCGCCAACGGCGACGTCAATGCGGGCGCCTCGGTGGAACTGGATCCCGCGATCCT
>JAESSZ010000897.1 GCA_016763875.1 Nannocystaceae bacterium | reverse complement strand
TAAGAGGCTCTCGGGTAGGTATACCCGGGTTGTTCGCCCGCGTGTCGATCCGTCAGTTGCGACCGTAGAAATCGACATCGTCTACGCAGGCGAGCGCTGGCGGGTCCGCTGCAGGAGATCCGATATCGAACTACGCGCGTAGTCCTCGAACTCTCCGCGAGACAATCCCAGCAGCAGCGGGATCACAAGCGTTTCTTCGTGCTCAAGGTGCTGCGACAGCACTCGGTCATGGGCTCGCAGGGCGCCCTGGACATTTTCGCGGCCGCGAAAGGCGGATCGCACATCGCGATCGCAGGTGTGCAGGGCCTCGTGTCCCTTGGTCGCATGACCGAAGTCCGCGCCCCAACGCTTCGCCAAGTACGGATACAGCTTGTGCTCCTCGTACCCTTCGTGGCTTCGCATTGCGGAGATCCAACGGCCGTAGAGCCGCTCGACGTAGCCGAGGTCGGCCTTCGTTTGGGCGCGCTCAACCAAGTGTTCGCTGACCCGCCGAAAATTCTCGTGTGACCCGAGTAGGAGAACCTGCGCGGGGTAGTTTGGGTGCGAGGGCCACTGGTCTCGGGGAATCTGATGTACGGACGCCATGCGGTGCTCTCTCCTTTGCCGCATGCAAACTGCGTCGCCGTTTCCAGACGTCAACCCCGGTCGGGCTGTGCCTGCCTAAGCGGGTAGGTCCAGCGGCGTTCCGGAGTCCGCTGTCCGGCGCGTGCTGGTTTGGCGCGGGTGTCTCGAACCTGCACAATCGGCAGCGGGTTACCATCGTGGCGGGCACGTACGATGAAGAAATACAGCCTGGCAGACGATCTGGCGCCCTCGCAGCGCGTCACCCTCGACGAGATGCACGCGTATCTAACGCGCAGGCCCAACGACCCCTTCGAAGCACACCTGCACGATTTCAATCAGATCCTTTGGTTTCGCGCGGGTTCCGGAGTTCACTTGGTCGACTTCGTTGAGCGGGCCTACGAAGCACACACGGTCGTGTACATCCCGCGCGGGGCTGTGCACGCTTTTCGCAAGGACCTCCGAGTCGACGGTGCAATCCTGCACTTCGACGACGCGATGGCGATGGGGGGCAGTGACGGCCAAAGCCTGCCTGCGATCCTGCGCGCGTTGGCCTTGAGTTCACAGCCCTCGCGTACGCTCTCACCCGAGCAAGCGTCGGCTGTCAATGCCTCGCTTGAGGCGTTGCGTTCCGAGCTCGACTCGCAGGATGGCTTTGGCAAGTCCACCGACATCGAGGCGGCTCTGCGGCTGGTGCTGGTGCGAGCCTGTCGGTACTTCCAAGACGGAAGCGAATCCAAGTCCAAAGAACACAAACGCTATTTGGACTTCTTGGCACTGGTTGAGCGCCACTACCTGGAGGCGCGCGCGGTGGAGGCCTACGCGAGTGACCTGGGGGTTTCGTCCAAGACCCTCTCGCGTGCAGTTCACGACGCGGCCTCGTGTTCGCCGAAAGACGTCATCTCCGAGCGCGTCGCCTTGGAGATGAAGCGACTCTTGGTTCACACCGATCTCAGCGTGAAGGAAATCTCCGCGCGCCTCGGCATGAGCGACGCCTCGTACTCGACACGCTTCTTTCGCAAGCAGACGGGCGTGGCTCCCTCAGCCTTCCGCGCAAGCTGGCGGTGACCGAACAGTGACGTCCATGGTGTCCAGTAGACCTCGATGAGGGGAAACTCGGCGCTCGGAGTCCGATTTGTGCTGTTCTCTTCCGTCTTTCTAGGGCTGTCAGGAGCAAGGAGCGGGCCCATAGTCTGGGCATGTCCAACCGCGCATTTCTCCAAATCACCCTGAAGGTCAGCGACAAAAACCGTGCAGCCGCGGCTGCGGTCTACAGCAAGTTCAAGACGCCCTTTCTCACCGAGGTCGACGGGGCGACATCCAAGGAGCTGCTAATCCGAGGAGACGATGTACAGGTCTTGCACGGTTTCGCGACCGAGCAGCAAGCCGAGGCCTACTTGGGTACCGATATGTTCAGCAACGATGTCGTGGGTGAGCTCAAGAACTTACTCGACGCTGCTCCCGAGGTCCGCATCTACAGCGTCGCCTGATCAAACAACCTCGAACCATCGAATCACAGAACAAGGAAGACCATGGACCCGCAACCCCGACGCCGACAATTTTCTCCCGAGCTGGCCTGGACGCCGACCGATACCTCTGGCGTGCACAAGAAGTTACTGTTGGGCGCGGGAGATGAAAGCACACACGAGGTCAGCATCCTTCGTCTGGAAGGCGGGGCCCGTCTTACAGATTTTCCCGCAGGCTGGGGCATCGAACTCATTGTGCTGGAGGGGGTGTGGCAGCTTCCCGAAGGCCCGCTTGAGGCCCAGGGCTACTCGCGCCGCCCGTCGGCTCACGCCAACGCGGGTATCACTCCGACGGGGTGCACGCTCTACGTGCGAAGCGGACCGTTCGCCGCTGGCGATCACGAACTCGTGCACACGCCGACGAACAAGCAAGTGTGGCATCCCGGCCACGGCAACCTGCGCGTCAGCTCCCTGAGCAGCGTCGAGTCCGATGGCAGCGCGTTTGTGCACTGGCCCGCGGGCGAACGTTTCGTGCACCACCAACACTGGGGCGGCGAGGAGGTCTTCGTGGTCTCCGGGACCTTCCGCGACGAACACGGCGTGTACCCGCAAGGCACGTGGACCCAGACTCCGCATCTAAGCGCCCACCATCCGTGGGTGGAGCAGGACACCACGATCTTCGTGAAGACCGGGCATCTTCCTGTTGATGTGCGGGCCAGCGAGGTGCGCTCTGTCGGTGTGTCCGGGAGTCTTTGACGATGAGTGAGGTTGCGTCGGTGAGTTCTAGGACCAGACGATTCGCGATCTTGATTCTCGACATGACACGAGGTGCCACATAGAGAATGTCGAACCTGCTCGTAGCCGCTCGCACCCGGATCCGCGCCAAGGTGCTACGTGTCTTGCCGAGTGGCGAGTTCATGCGGGTGGGCGGCAACAAGCTCATCGAGGTCGACGGGTGGGTGCTTGCTGCGACCCACCGGAATCTGCAGGAACAAGTGCAACTCGGGGAGTTTCGCGAGGATCTGTCCGCTGGAGATATCGACCGGTTTCGGCGACGG
>JAESSZ010000896.1 GCA_016763875.1 Nannocystaceae bacterium | reverse complement strand
TGGCGGCATGGGGTCGCTACCGAAGCTGCTGAAAAGGTTGAAGCTCTCAACCCGAGCCGCAGTAGAGGCCGCCGCGAAGGCTACGAAGCGGTTCTTGGCGACGGACACCCCGAAACACGCACGGGCGGCGGAGAAGAGGCTTCGAGAAATATTGTTACCCAACGGCGTGGGCGGCCCGCAGCCTGCCTACGCGGGCGCTGGTGGCGGCGGTGGGGTTGTGAAGGGATTCGATGACGTCGTTCCTGAGCACGCATCGGCGATGACCGGGAAGGCGGGCGACGGTACGAAGACCGGGAAGGTGGCGGCGGAGCGAGCGGAGGGGGAGGTCGCCGGGAAGGTGGCTGCCGGGAAGGTGGCTGCCGCAGGGGGGGGAGAGTTCAAGTTGGCGAAGCACGGCGATCACCCGTCGCCTCGCCCGGCCGGAACTCAGTCCCATCACGGCGTGATGTCCGCGTGGATGAAGAAGAACTACCCCGCGTACAAACCGAAGGAAGCGCCCGCGATTCTGATGCCGACCCCTGCGCATCAAAAAACGTTCGGCGTGTACAACAAGTGGCGTGCAGCGGCGAAGAAGGAAATGGGGGGGACGTTCGATTGGGGGAAGGTCTCGGAAACCCAGATGCGGGGCCTTTCCGAGAAGATGTTCGATGCCGCCGGTGTTCCAGCCCAGATGCGAACTAACTACTGGAGTTGGTTTGACCGGATGAAGTCCGCCCTATAGGTTGTGCAAACGACAGGACGGTACTGTGACCGACTCCGAACTACTCGACGACATGACGCGCAAGTACGCCGACTTTCTCAACGGAGAGCGCGGCAAAAGTCTTGACCCGAGCAATGTCCCCGCCCGGCTACGGGCGTACGTTCCTCTCGCCGAGCTTTGGGGCGTGACTGATGATCTCGACAGGGAGCAGTTGGTCGAACGCGCCCCCGAGGCGGCGAAGCAAGACCTAGCCGCCGCTATAGAGAGAGTAGATGATGATCTCGACGACTGGCTGGCTGGCCCACAGGCTGACGACCCCGCTCCGACCGCAGAGTATCTAGCGTTCTCTGCGATGCGGATGGCGGCCGATTTTCTATGACTCCGTGCGGTGGGGAAGCGGTAGGTTAGCCGGGGCAGGCCCACACCAGCACACGGCCCACATGGGCATGACGGCGAGGACCGTTGGAGAGAGACCGGAAGCTCAGCGGGTCGCGTCCAATTTGCGCCCGCATCTGCACCAAGGGCAAGCGGGCAGGTCGGCGCGGGAGTAGAGCGCGGCCCGACTTCAAAGGGCCCGAAGTGCGCGGGTACTTGCACCCGAGCGTCGCGATTCTCTCCGCTGAACTGTGGAGATTCGACCCCGGTTGCCCGAGGCTAAACCTACGACCAAACTTTCCGCGCGCGCGGCCTGACCACCGGCGAATCTGGCGAACGGCTCCAGCCGAGGCTTCGTGCCATCTGGGCCGTTTTTCGTTTGACGCTCGCGGCGGACGACGCTCGACCCGCAGCGAGGTGCGCCGCGTCGCGACCCGTTTGGTTTCTGGTTTTGGGGTCGCCGTGGCCAAATCGTGCCCACGCCCACCGCGTTGAAGCGCGGGCGCGAGGACACGATGACCACACTCGCCCAACCGAATCCGTTGCTCCGCCACGCTCCGTGGCGCCCCGCAGACGGTCAACCAACTCGACCGCTACTCCTAAAGGTCGGCGAACGAGGCGATTGAGCGTCTTCGCGCCAAGGAGAACGGTCGATGACGAGAGCACAATCAACTTCGGGGAAAACTAAGAACACGAAGCCCGCGATTGGGAACGACGCGGTCCCGGCCCTCGACTTGGATGAGTCCCACACCAACTTCATGGTCCCGTTCACGATCACGAAGGTCGAGGCGATCAGGCGGATGACGAGCATCGCTCGCCGGGCTGGTCTCGACTACGACGGCCTGCGCTCCGCCACGCAGGTGGTCCGAAAGAACCTGGGTCTAGCGCGGCCGCGCTCCGCGACCAAGTGATGCTCCGACTCTTGGCCTACACGGGATGCGGGTCGCGGAGATTGTCGCCGTGGAGCGTGAACACGTTGACCTCGAAGCGCTCACCGTCCGCGGCGTCCAAGGCAACGGGGCGAAGGACCGAACGACGCTGATCCCCGCGTCCTTCCGGCTCGCACTTCAAGCGTACGTGGAGCGTGGACCTCGTACCGGCCCCTTGTCCCTCAGCCGGCTCGGCAGCAATTGCGAGATCACGAGCGGACACCTGCCCCAAGCCGAGTGACGTAAACCTCGATTCGCCGATTGTGGGCGCGCCCCTCGTCGGTTCGGTTGCTGTCGACGGGGAGGCTGCTGCCGTACCCAACGGTGTTGATCCGCATCGATCCCACCCCGCTGCGCAGAAGTTGGTCTCTGACTGACCGCGCCCGGCGGTCCGAAATACTCAGTCAGTAGTGGTCGCTGTCCGTTGAGTCCGTATGCGCCTGGATCTCGACCTGCGCAAACTCCGGGTGGGCGATGAGCAACGCGGCCAGTCCATTGATGACCTCAAGAGACGCGCGGTCCAGCTCGCCAGTGTTCGCCTGGAACTGGATGTGCGGGACATGGATGCGCGCGAGCCAGCGTCCGTCGGAGCCGTCGGCCTCCGCGATGCAGGGTGACGCCGGGCGTTCCCATTCACCGAGGGCGCGACAGCGGTGTCCTGGCGCGATCATGGGGCCACGCGGTTCGGCGGCACCTAGCGGCTCAGGCTCAAGCGGCGTGAGCACGGGTTTGGCCTCGATGATCGTAGGCGGGTCGACGTCGACGTCGGCGACTGCGACCGCCGCCGGATGTGCGGTTCGGTGCACACACGCCGGGAGCAACAACATCAGGCAGCACCAGCGCATCGCCGCATCATACCCCGCCAACCGATCCGCCCTACTCCGCCCTAGTAGTTGCGCGCGGAGATCGTCACGTCGACCCAGGGCTTGCCGGAGCCGCGTGTGCTTCGTTTTCGCAGCGGCTTGGGGGCCGACGATGTCGTCGCGGCCGTTGCACCGGGTTTGCCGCCCTTGGGACTGGTCGCGCGCTTGAACCCCTTCGCGGTCGTCGAGTATATCGTCGAGTACTCGTTGCCCGAGCCCGGCACGAAGTCCAGCGAGTTGACGATCTTCGGCTTGAACTGCTTAAGGTTCTCCATACACTCTTCGCGCTCGGTGCCAGGCGGAAAAGACAAGCAATTCGCCGTTTCTGGAATAGGAGCAACGCGTCGATACGAGAGATGCCCGGACAGTTGGATCTCGACATCGCCGTCGACGACTTTGCGTTCCACAGTCCTGAAGCTTTTTGTGGAAAGGTCGATACTAAATGTATGGCTACTGTCCCCGATTTCCAGTTTGACGAACCCGGATTTGTACTCATACCCGTCCTTTGGGGCACCACCGTGAATCTTGAACGCTTCGATCCGTGCGCGGATCGTCGTCATCGATAGGTTACTGGGCACGTCGAGGAGCAACTCGTAGCTGCCTGCGCCCACGGTGTGGGGAATCGCTAGCGTCCAAGTTGCGGCGCCGGTTTGTTTCTTGTCGGCGCTCCACAGCGGAGCCCACTCCTCTTCTAGGATCAGGGTAGAAACCACCGAGCGCGAAGCTCGTGACGAGTCGGCGCCGACACCGTCCAACGCAATCGTGTAGTCGATCATTGTCTTGAGGATGGCAAGGCGGTCGGCGCCCGCCATTGTCGAGGCCACCGATGCCGCGAGCCCGATAAGGAGTTCAATCTCCTCCCGGGCCACGACCGCGTTGCCACCGTCGTCTTCGATCAACGTGGTGACCACCAGCGTGTCGGTCTTCTTGCCCGAGTAGATCGCCGCGGTGGTCGTGTCTAGATCGTTGACCGGGTGCACGGCCGTCCCAAGCTCGACGGTGCTGAACTTGAAGTCGTTGTTGCTCAGTGGTGTGGCAACCATCGCAAACGTCGTGAGTTCGTCGGCGCCGTCGTCATCGTCGTTGTGGACCGTCAGCAGCCCTGTCTTTTTCAGCTTGATCGACCACGGGACGGGCACTCCCTCCGGTGGAAGGACGATCACAGGTAGTAGGTTCAAGGCACCTGGCAAGCCCGCCGATATCGCGCTGTGGGCGATGGCGTTGTCGAGGTCCAGGTTGGGCTTCGCGGACCGTGTTGAAGCGGCCCCGAAGACCTCTCGTTTGCGCCGGCTGGCCGCCCCGTCGATTCTCTTGAGCACGCGCGCCGCCGCTGCCTTTGAGAGCCCACGGGCCTGCATGCCTTTTGCTACCTTTCGATCTGCGGCCTGGCTGGTCTTGCCCTCGACGTAGCGCCTGAGCGCCGACGCCATTGCGGCCGAACCCGCTTGGCTCTTTGCGGGTCGCGAGACTTTCGCGCGAGCCTTGGCGTGACGAACCGTGGTTTTCCTCAGCGACTTTCGGGGCACTGCAGATCCGGTTCTGCCCCTCGGTGCCGAATGTGCCTTGCGTACTGCGGTGGCGCGGGTCCTCTTGGTCGAAGGTGCCGTTTTGCCGCCCGGCCCGGTGGCAGCGCGATTGTCGCCCATTGAGACCGACGGGGTCAGCAAGAGCGCCGCAGCCACCGATGCGGCGACCAGGAGAGACGAGGATATTCGGATAGGCATGGGCAAGTCGCACAGAAGAGGGCGGCCGCCTCGGATGTGACACAAAAAAGGAGGGTGACTCCGCGAGTTTGTTGCAATAACGAGATCAACCGCGCCACACACATCGCCGTCGAAGCGAAGCCGGTCGCCGCTAGCCTGAACTGCCCGGGCTGCTGCGTTCCACCAAAGTGTCCCAGAACATTCGGGCGGCGGGGCTCACCGGGCGTTCCGCGCTGCGCAGGATTGAGATCTCGCGGTAGACCTCGGGCTCCACGAGCGCACGTTTGACGGCGTCGTTGGAGAGGATCGAGTACTCGGGCATAAAGGCAAATCCGATGCCCGCACGCACCAGACACTCGATCCAAGCCTCCCGCTCCGTTCGGTAGATCGCGTACAAATTGATGTTGCTCTGGGCACATCGCTCGGCGATCTCGTCGCGGAGCTCACACGCAGTGCGATCGATGTAGCGCTCCCCGCCCAGGTCGGCCAATGCGACCGTCGCCCGAGACGCCAGGTCGTGCCCGGGTGGCAAGAGTACGAAATATCGCTCGCGATACACCGGCTTGATCACCGACCATGCAGGCGGACCGGTCAAGACGTTGGAGATGGCGATCTCCAGATCCGCTTCCTCGAGTCGCGTCATGAGTTGGTCGTGCGGGTGCACGCAGATTTCGAGTTCAACGCTCGGGGCACACACGCGGTAGGCCTCGAGGTATCCGGCGAGCCTCGAGGGTCCGATCGTTGGGATGACCCCCACCCGTAGGGGTACGTTCTTCAACCGTCCGTAGTCGGCCGCACACGCAGCGATGGCCTCGCTCGACGCGACCAGCTTCCGTGCATGGTCCAAGACCAACGTACCCAGCGTTGTGAGTTTGGCCCCGCGACGGTCACGATGAAACAGCTGGCCACATAGCTCGATCTCGAGCTTCTTGATCGCCGAGGTGAGCGCTGGCTGTGAGACGTGGCAACGCTCGGCCGCGCGCGTGAAGTGCCGAGCCTCCACCACCGCGAGGAAGTACTTCGCTTGGGTCAGTTCCATGGGTCTCGGTTATCGTTTCATAAGCCATCGATATTGGCCGACTCCGGGGTCAGGCGCCAGGCTGAGATTCAAGCCAACAGGAACGACCATGACCGAAGCCAGCCAGATCCCGAAAGCCACGTTGATTCCCATGACCGCCCAAACGGGCGAAGAAACCGCGCTGTGTGCGTTCCTCAAGAGCGGCCGCGATCTGGTCGCCCGCGACGAGCCGGACACGGTGTACTGGTACGCATTGCAGCAGGAGGGGTCCGCCCGCGAGATCGCGATCTTCGACCTCTTTACGGGCCAGGCTGGGCGGGAAGCGCACTTCAACGGGGGGGTGGCCGCTGCGCTAGCCGACAAGGCCGCGGCGCTCGTGCAAGGGGGCTGGGACAGCGGTGTGGTCGCCAACGTAGAGCACTTCAATACGCTCGCTGCGAAGCTGCCGCAAAGCAAAGTCGCGCTCACCAAGGCGACGCGAATTGCGTTGCAGGCGGTGCCCGGGCAAGCCGATGCGCTGGCCAAGTTTCTCAAGCAGGGGTGCGACCTCGTCATCGAAGGGGAGCCGCTCACCCTCGTGTGGCTAGCCCTGCAGTCGGAGGCGGACGATCACCGATTCGCCATCATCGATTTGTTTGCGGATCAAGAGGGCCGCGACACCCACTTCGCAGGTGCAGTCGCCACCGCCCTGAAGCAGAACGCAGAGGCGCTGGTCGTCGGCGGATGGAGCGATGGCGTGCTGAGCAACGTTGCGCACTACGATGTCGTCGCGGCGAAGTGAGTATCGCTAGGCCGCGACACGAGATGCGCAGGACCAAGTTCGGCAGACGCTCGAACTTATTCGAGCGTCTCGTGGCAGTAGACGTGATTGGCGTGCCCGCGCTCGCTTGTTACCAACGACGCTATGTCGAACGCCTCCGCTTCGCGTACACGCATCACCCTACTCACCGCGATTGTGGCCAGCGTAGGCTGTTTTAGCTTAGGCGAGACCGAGGGAAGGTCTGAGGATGGTGGAACCGCCGACGGAGGTGAATCCGAGCAGGGAGGAGGATCCGCCGAAGAAGACGCCACCGACGAAATGACCTCCGAGGGGCCCAGCGCGGAGAATGGAGACCCCGATGACGGCGGGAGTGATGCATGCATGACCGA
>JAESSZ010000895.1 GCA_016763875.1 Nannocystaceae bacterium | reverse complement strand
TGTCGGCGTTGGTGTCGGCGTCGATCTCAGTGTCCGATTCGCCGCCCGGTAGTGTGGGCGGGCCCGCTGCTTGTGCCGTGTCGGCGTGGCCAAGCAGAACAGCGACCGCCAGGGCTGCGATCCCACGTTGAATCCGAGGTGCGGCCCACCCTGGAACGCCTGTTCTCGCTCCCGTCGCGCCGGACAACCTCACCACGCCCAATTGGATGGCGGCCGGCCGGGCATTCCTTCTGTTTTTCTTGTCTTCACCTCACAGACGCATGCGGAGTCCGAAACCGACCGTCCAGAAATGTGGCAGATCCTCCGCGAACTGGGCGCCTTGCCCGCGCCCGATGTCGTCCAGCACCGCGACCGGCAGCAGCATGTTCTCGCCCGCGACACGAAGTTTCGTGAGGGCGTAGCGGCTCCACAGATAGTCGAACTGTGCCGTCGCGGCGAGATGCTTGGTGATGTACACGCCAAAACCGGCCTCAATGGGCACGGCCAGACCGTGGAGTTGAAGCTCGACCTTACCGGCGGGTGTGCCGTAACTCGACGACAGGAAGTTGTACTGCGCGCCCGAGCCGACCCACGCGGTCAGGCGCCCACGCGGGATGAAGTGCACACGAAGCATCGGCCCAACCTGAGCGGCGCGAAGTTGAGCTCCGTTCACCGACAGCGATGTCAGATCCGCGGGAGCGGCGTTGCCCGCGGGGGGTGTCGAACTCGCGCATCAATGCGTCGGCGTCCAGCCCGTACAGGCCCAATACATCGGAGCCTGGCGGCGGATCTGGGCTCAAGGTGCCCCAGCCGCCGGCCACACCGATCGAGACCCAGCCGCGGATGTTGCCGCCGATGAAGCCGCCGACGCGCACACCCGGTGTGGCCGCATGACGTTGTTTGCAGCTCGTCGCAAAACAGCCGAGCACGCCGACATTTGCGTCGACCACGAGCCCGCGGTGGGGGATGCGATCGTCGCTGGGCTCGGGCGGGTCCGCTGACGTTGCGAGCGCTACGTGAGGGGATGGGGGGCTTTGCACGGGCACCAACACCAGGCGCGAGGCGGGGGCCTTGCTGCTGGTCACGGCGAGTTCGGTCTCAGTGGCGACCGTGCTTTCGTTGACCGCGCTGCGCGTGCTCTCGGCGGCCAGCACCGTCGCGCTTGCTAGGGTCGCGTATCCGAAGACGATCGCGGCTATCGAACGTCGGAGCGTGCGTCGGGGTCGTATCGCAGCCATGGATAGACTGCCCATCGGGCGAGCGCCGCGAAACTTGGGGGTGACCTTGGGCGCGGATGATGCGGGCGCGGATGATGCGGGCGCGGATGATGCGGGCGCGGATGGTGCGGGCGCGCCGCCAGGAGAACCGGTGAGGTCCGCTCAAGAAAAAGGCGCGGGGCACGATGGTCCAGGTGCCTCGACTCAGGCGACACGCTGGGGGGCATGTTCGCCGCAGCAGAGGCTGCAACCGGGATGGTGGTACGTCTGCCGCTCGGGGCCCGCACAACATGGGGGGCGTGCGGGTCCCGGGGACGGCTTCTTTCTCTGCCTACCGCCCGAACATCTTCTTCAAGCCGCGGAAGAACCCGCCTTGCTTCACGCTCGGCAGGCCCTCGCCGTTGTCGATGATGGCTTGGGCGAACTCGCGGGCGGTTTGGAATCGTTCCGACGGATCCTTCGCCATCGCCCGGCATACGATCGCTTCGGCGCCTTGTGGGGCGTCGAGATTGTCGTTGAGGTCCTGCATGGGTGGAGCCTCTTGGTACACGTGCGCCTGCATGATCTCGGTCGGCCGGCGGCCGGTGAACGGCACCCGCCCGGTCAGCATCTCGAAGGCGATCACCCCGACTGCGTACAGATCGGTCCGCGTATCCACGGTCTTGCCGCGGCACTGCTCGGGCGCCATGTAGTCGGGGGTCCCGACGACCGCACCTCTTCGCGTCAGCGTCACGCCTGTGAAGTCGTCGCGGAGTTTCGCGATCCCGAAGTCGAACACCTTGATGAAGTCCGGGGTGCCCATGCGGTCGAGTCGGAAGCAGTTCGCCGGCTTCATGTCCCGGTGGATCACGCCCTTGCTGTGGGCTGCGTCCAGCGCAGCAAGCAACTGCAACAGGATCGGTTGCACGCGTGACCAGGGCATCGGCGCCTCCGAGATGAGCGTCTCTGCCAGGATCTCGCCGTCCATCAGCTCCATCACGATGAACGGAAGCCCGTCGTCCATCTCGCCAAAATCTGTCACCGCCACGACGTTCTCGTGCGCGATTCGAGAGGCGGCGCGCGCTTCTCGAAGAAATCGGACGACCGTCTTGTCCTCGCTGCTCACTTCCCGCGACAGCACCTTGATCGCGACCTTGAGGTCGATGGTCAGGTGGCGCCCTAGGTAGACGCGCGACAGCCCGCCCTCACCCAGGACACTCTCGATCTCATAGCGGTCCGAGAGCCGGGTGCCTGGAGGCAAGACGTCTGCGAGAACGCTATCGCTTGAGACTGTCGGCGCTCGCAACTCAGCAGCCCGCCCCACATCGGTTGTTGGCTTCGTCAACGCACTGGTCGTCCCAGGTTTCGTTGCAGCAAAACGGGTCGTCTGCGCAGACGCACGTCTCGACCTCCATGTCGGCGCATCCCGTCATCTGGTGAACATCGCAGCACGCGACACCGCCACCACCTTCGTCCTGTCCACCGCCGCAGTCTGCCCCGCAGAACTCAGCCGCCTCATCGGCGCACTGCCCGTCCCACTCCATTTTGCAGCAGAACGAGTCTTGCTTGCAGACGCAGGCTTCAATCATGCCGTCGCTGCAGCCCGGAGTCATGCTTGGCGCGCAGCAGACCGCGCCGCCACCTTCGTCCATGACGTCGCCAACGCCGGTATCCATGACGTCGCCGCCAGTGTCCAAGACGTCGCCAGTGTCCAAGACGTCGCCACCGGTGTCCAGGACATCGCCGGAGTCATCCATGCCGTCATCGTCGACCGCCTGACAGGTGGCGTCGCATTCGTTGCGGGCAGCGTCGACGCAGTTGTCGTCCCATCCGAACGTGCAGCACGCAGCATCCAACAGACAAACGCACTCCGCGACCGCAGGTTCGTCGCAGCCCGGATCCATGTGACGTGAACAGCAGCCGCCTCCGTCGGGGGTGTCGTCGCCCATCGTATCGGCATCGGACCCGGGCGTGCTGTCCCGGTCGTCGCCGTCCATGGTGGCGGTGGGGCCGTCGTTCTGACCCTCCTGACTGTTTTGCCCGTCCGCGCCCGAGGTCTGACCTCCCGTACTTGTCGCTGGTGTGGCTGTGGACGCGTCGGTCTCCCCAGAGCCCGCGTCCGTCGTGCTGCAGGACAGGCACAGTGGGAGTACCAGTAGGACGCTAGGCAGCCGTGCAATCATGACCGAGTGATCCTAGCAGCAAAGAAACTGGGTTTCGCTGCGCAAACTGGGTGGATTGCCACCATCGCGTGAAGCCGCCGCAAGTTGGCTCCTAGACGTGACGTTGCGGAACCTTGCGCGAGGCCGTGGCGGCTGGGCGCGGTCCGACCGTGCCGGGCCGCAAGCGCGGATCAGTCACAGTGCAGTTTACGGGCCCCGGGAAGCGCGATCTGTGCGTCCGCGGAGGCCCACTATGGCCGACTTGTCAACGCTGGCGTCTGCTGCCAAGTTGCGGTTTCCATGACCGCGCGGCTTCCGATTTTTGACCGCTCTTCTGCGCCATCGCTGCCTTTTCCGCGCGGTTGGTACGTTGCCGCCGATTCCGACGAGATCGCGCGCGGGGATGTCAAACCGATCAAGGCGCTGGGTCGCGACTTGGTCGTATTCCGCACCGAGGACGGAGAGGCCCACGTCATCAACGCCTACTGCCCTCACCTCGGTGCGCATCTGGGCCACGGTGGGCGGGTTGTTGGTGACCGGATTCGCTGCCCGTTTCACGCGTGGGAGTTCGAGGGCAAGACTGGCAAGTGCCTCAAAGCCGCCCATGGCGACGCGGTTCCGCCGCGGGCCGAGATCAAGCGTTGGCACGTCGACGAGATGGACGGCCTTATTCTGGTCTGGTTCCACGAAGATGGCGCCGAGCCGGACTGGCGCGTGAAACCGCAGCCGGACTTCGACCTTGAATGGACACCGTGGCGTAGGCGGGTCTGGGAGTTGAAGGCACGTATCCAAGACGTCGCGGAGAACGACGCCGACATTTCCCATACTCCGGCGATGCACGACCTGACGGACATCTTGCCGAAGCTCGAGATGGATACCGAGGGGCAGATCTGTGACTGGAAGATGTCGATCGAGGCCAACCGGTCGGCGTTTGGCCTGCCCGGATCGCCGCGGTTGTGGGACTTCCTCCGGATCCCCGCGACGATCCCCTCGCGCATCGAAGTGCGGCGCTCGGGCTTCCCGTTGGGGCTCATTCGTCAGTGGTCGACGCTTCCGGGTGGGCTTCAACTGCTGTCGCAGACGTTCATCACGACGATGCCGATCGATAACGAGCACGTGCGTGTCGTGGCGCGGCATCGCGTCAAGCCCACGCCAATACGCGCGCTGACCAAGATCGTGCTCGACAAGTACTGCGGAATCTTCAACACGACGTTCGAAGAAGACATCACCGTGTGGGAGAACAAGGTCTACCGGATGCGCCCGCTCGCTTCGAAGTCTGACTGGTCGATCCTCAAGCTCCGCAAGTGGGCGCGCCAGTTTTACGGCGAGGGGGTCTACGAAGACGCGCTGCGTCGCGAAGACGAAATGCGTAAGGCCGGCGTGCTTCCGTAGTCGAGTGGGGGGCCGCTAAACCGTCTCGAGTTGCACGATGACGTCATCCTCGTTGATGTCGTCTTCGTCGGTCGGGACGATAGCGACGACTTTGGCGCGCTCGGGAAGCCCTTCGCCGCCGTAGGTGATGCGATTGAAGGTCTTCATGACCTCAAGCAGCGCCACGGTTTGGCCCTCTTGGATGATGTCGCCGACTCGCACGAACGGGTCCTCGCCAGGGGCGGGGCGTGCGTAGTAGCGGCCCGAAAGCGGGGTGCGGAACACCAAACCGGTCGCATCGCCATAGGCGGTCGCCGCCGCACGGGTGTCCGCAGTCGCGGTGGTGCCCTCGGGATCCAATGTCAGCAGCGTCGTTGCGGTGTCGACAGCAATCCGCGCGATCCTGTCGTCGCTGTCTCGCGGCAGCACGATGCCCGCCGCGTCGCGGGGCGCGAGCAAGCGGTGCACCACGCCGAGCACTTCGAGTTCGCCGATCGCACTGCCCGGCGTCACAAGCGAGCCGGGGGCAGGGCACCCACGCCACAAACCGACGGTGGGTGCCTGGAGCTCGATGCCCGCATCCGTCGCTGTAGCGCGAGCCACAAGCGTCTCGGCGAACATGCGGCCGTCTGGCTGCCACTTCATCGCACACCCCCGGTGAGTACGTGGAGGTCGTGCATAGACCAGATGCGCGAGTTCTTCACCCGTCGGTGGCCCGTCGACTGATAGGCCGCTTCGGTCAGCATGCACAGGTACGCGCGAAGCTCCGAGACCTCCACGATCTCGTCGGTGTCCATCTGGCGGGCAGCGACGTACGGGTCCATGTCCGCCTCGATGCGTTCCTCGACGGCGGCCATTCCCTTTTCGATCTTGGCGCGCTCCTCGGGATCCGTCGCCACGATCTCGAAGTCGTCGTCGAGCTTGGTGTTGTAGGTCGCGATTGCCAGCGTGCGTCCTTCCATGACGGACAAACGCGAGATCGACGTGGACAGCTGGACCACGGGATCAAACGGTAGCCCCGCCATAGCGTAGTAGCCCGCCCCCGACGCTTTCCGGAGCAGCACCGTAAACATCGGCACGTCGTTGGTGGAGTTGGTGTAAATCAGACTGCTGCCGTACGACAGCAGGCCTTGCGCCTCGGCTTCGTAGCCGATGTCGAAGCCCGCGATGTCCTGCAGCCACACCAGCGGGATGCCATCGTCGTTGCAGGCGCGCGAAAACGCCGAGATCTTCGCGATGCCAGCCCGGTAGAGGATCGATGCAGGTCGCCGGCTCCCCGGCCGTTCGGGGTCACCCACGAGTCCCTGGCGGTTGATGACGAAGCCTGTGTACAGCCCGCCTAGCCGTCCCACGCCGCAGATCATCTCTTCGCCGGACTCCGGCATGACCTCCCAGAACAGGCTCTGGTCACACAGGCGCGCGAGCAGTTGCTTGGCGTCGTAGGCCTCGCGATGGTCCACGGGGAGCAGCCCCGCGAGTTCCTCCGCAGGAAAGCCCGGGTCGATAGCCCCAACCTCGCCGCGATAGAAGTCGGCGCCCGAGGACGGCAAGCGAGCGATGTCTCGCCGCAGCGAGAGCAAGAGGGTCTCGTCGTCGGGCACACGCACGTCGGCGCAGCCGCTGGCGTGCACGTGGACCTCGGGACCGCCGATATCGAGGCTCGTGATCTTCTGGCTCTTGGCGCCTTTGATCAGCGCTGCACCTGCGATGACCATGTACGCCTGCTCGGTCATGTAGACGCGGTCGGAGATCAGCGGCATGTAGCCACCACCCGCGATGCAGTCGCCGAACACGCCCGCGAGTTGCGGCACGCCGTTGGCGGAAAGCAGGCTGTTCATCTTGAAGATATGCCCGGCCCCGGTCGCGCCCGGAAAACTGCGGGACTGCTCGGGCAGAAACAGCCCGCTGCAGTCCACCAGGTAGACCGTAGGCAGCCGCAATCGTAGCGCCATGGTCTGCGCGCGCTCGATCTTCTCGGGCGTCATGGGCCACCACGAGCCGGATGCGACCGTGTTGTCGTTGGCGATGACCATGCACCACCGATCCTCGATGCGCATGTACGCCGTGATGACGCCGGCCGAAGGCGAGGTGAGTTCGCGTTCGCCGAACTTCAGGCCGTAGTTGACGAAGGTGCCGACCTCGAACAATCGGCTCCCGGGATCGGCGAGTTTCTCGAGGCGCTCACGGG
>JAESSZ010000894.1 GCA_016763875.1 Nannocystaceae bacterium | reverse complement strand
CCGATGGTGCGCTGTCGAGTGACTTCGAGCCAATCTGCGAGCCAGGTGCGGTTCGCTGCTCTGGCGACGGCCTGGCATTGGAGACCTGTGCTGGGACCGGTCTAGAGTGGGAGTCAGACCCGTGTTCAAGCAACACGGTTTGTCAGGCCTGTGGTCCCGATGACCCATGTACGCAGGACCGTTGCCTCGGACCCTGCGAGGCAATGGCGCTCGTCCCAAGCTCCGCTGGGTGCGAGTTTATCGCGAACCGACAACTGCACCCGTACGAAGACACACCGGACGCGGTCATTGTAGCGAACCCGGACGAGACCGCGGTCGCTACAGTCGAGTTCTACCAAATCGAAGACGGCACGAATGTTGAGGTGCTCATCGAGATGGTGTCGCTAGCACCGAACGAAGACTTTACTCTGTTGATGGACAACGACTTTGTCCCGGGGACGTCCTCGTTTTTGCGAAGTGGCGGGATGTTTCGCATTCGCAGTGATTTTCCGGTCATTGCCTATCAACACTCGCCGTACAAGAATCACACGGCCAATGATTCGTCGATGTTGCTCCCGGACGTCGTACTCGGTCGGGAGTATGTG
Source organism: Nannocystaceae bacterium (assembly GCA_016763875.1). Lineage (GTDB taxonomy): Bacteria > Myxococcota_A > Polyangia > Nannocystales > Nannocystaceae > JAESSZ01. The sequence goes on along the minus strand of JAESSZ010000894.1, from coordinate 18,757 downwards.
GTCACGACTTACAACCCACACCCGGCGCAGCAGGAGGGACTCGGACTCCCTACATATTTCGAGGTGATATCGCTGAAGAAGGGCACATGGGTCGAATGGACTCCGCCCGTGCCGACATTCGGCACGGGGACCCCCATCGAGGAGGCGCTCGCAGGTCAAACAGTACGACACAAAGATCTCAACCGATACGACACATTGCGGATCGCGGCGAGCAATGAGTACGAGAAAGAGTTCCCAGGCGTAACTCGGGATTTGTCGGGTACTGTGATCCGTTCCTCGGACCCGGTCTGGGTTGTAGGGGGCAGCAGATGCTCGCGGATACCAGTGCGAGCCGAACCGTTGGGCGGCTTCTGCGATCCTGTGCAGGAAGTGCTGATCCCGACGCAACACTGGGGCACCGAGTATGTGGCAATGCACCCTCCGATCCGGGAGAGAGAGAACCACTACTGGCGGGTCTATGCGGGGAACGATACCGTTAGATTCACCACGGACCCGCAGGTACTCACAGAGGATAATTGTGCTGATCCTGCGGTGTTTTCGGACGGGTGGTGCACATTGCCTACGCTTGGATCCTGGGTCGAGATCGTCGTTTCGAATGGTGTCAATTTTGTTGTGACCGGGGAAACACCACAGAACGATCATCTGATGGTGGTCGGCTATCTGCAAAGCCGGCAACATCCTGGTGAGCCAGACGAGACCGCCACGAAGATTGGGGACCCCGCGATGTATCAGATGATCCCCACCGAGCAGTGGCTTGGCCGGTACGTTTTTAGAACCGCGGAGGGTTACGACGCGCCCAACGACCCGAAGACGGGGCGGCCCGACCTAGGCGCTCCGGAAGGTAACTTCGTCCAGATTGTCCATAAGATCGGGGATGAGAGGGTGTTCCTGGACCAGGAAGGCGTCGCTCAGAGCGCATGGGAGGTCGTCGGCGACTACGAGTTTGCGACCATCCCCATCTTGACAGGCTCACATACGATCAAGAGCGCAGATCCAGTAGGAGTGGAAGTGTTCGGGTACTCAAGCGGTGATAACCAGGATTTCGAGAACTGTCTCCACTCGAGCGGAAAATGCGCTTCTAGCTACGCGTACCCGGGCGGAATGCAGTCTCTGGTGATCAACGTTAAATAGGCGCTCAGCGTTGTCAGGAATCTAGACGACGATTCCGCTGATAGGCGATCTTGGCCTCGTTGCAAGTTGTCGGGGCCGATGCCTAGCTTGAGTAGCGGAGAAAGCGGTGGACAAGATCCGGAGGGCGATCGAAGCTTTCCGACCGGGCCGCATCGTGGCGGTCGCGATTTCCCGCCAGAAACCGTGGGCCGGCGGCGTCGATGTAGGCCGCTAGCGCGGAGCCGCCGGTAGCGCGGAGCCGCCCGTTGGACAGTTGTGGGGCCCGGTGTAAGGATGCGGCCGCTTCGGAGACGACCGAAGCGGAGCATCGGAAACATGACGGATCACAACCCCGATTCCTTTGGTGCCAAGGCCACACTCAACGTCGGGGACACGCCGTACGAGATCTGGCGTCTCGGCGCGCTGTCCGCTGCGGGCGTGGGCAACATCGATAGGCTGCCTTTTTCGCTGCGTGTACTGCTGGAAAACCTGCTGCGCCACGAGGACGGACAAGCCGTCACCAAGGACGATATCGCTGCGGTTGCCAACTGGGATGCATCCGCCGAACCGTCGGTCGAGATCGCGTATCACCCCGCCCGCGTCATTCTGCAGGACTTCACGGGCGTTCCGGCCGTGGTCGACCTTGCGGCAATGCGTGACGCCATCAAGAAGATGGGCGGCGATGCGCAACGCATCAACCCGCTGCAGCCCGTCGATCTCGTTATCGACCACTCGGTCCAAGTGGACCACGCGGCGAGCAGCAACGCGTACGACCTCAACGTAAAACTCGAGTACCAGCGCAACAAGGAGCGCTACCAGTTCCTGCGTTGGGGGACGAAGTCTTTCGAGAACTTCCGCGCGGTGCCTCCGGGCACGGGGATCGTCCACCAGGTCAACCTTGAGTATCTGGCAAAGGGCGTCTGGCGCCGCAAGGTGGACGGCAAGTGGCAGGCGTACCCCGACACGCTCGTCGGAACCGACTCGCACACAACGATGATCAACGCGTTGTCGGTGCTGGGCTGGGGTGTCGGCGGCATTGAGGCGGAAGCAGCGATGCTGGGGCAACCGGTCACGATGCTGGTGCCGCAGGTTGTTGGCTTCAAACTCGTCGGTACTTTGGCGGAGGGCGCGACAGCGACGGACCTCGTGCTCCGCGTGGTCGAGTTGCTGCGTGCTCAGGGCGTGGTCGGGAAGTTCGTCGAGTTCTTCGGGCCTGGCCTCGACAGTCTGACGCTGGCTGACCGCGCCACCATTGCCAACATGGCGCCGGAATACGGTGCGACGTGTGGCTTCTTTCCAATCGACGACGAGACGCTCCGCTTCTTGGCGTTCACCAACCGGTCGGACGAAGAGGTCAGCCTCGTCGAGGCGTACGCCAAGGAGCAGGGCCTCTTCCGCACCAAGGACTCGCCGGACCCGGTGTTCACGGCGACGGTAGAGCTCGATATCTCCACCGTGACGCCGTGCATCGCGGGTCCAAAGCGGCCGCAGGATCGGATCGAACTCACGAATTCGAAGGTCGCGTGGAATGCTCTGGTCGCCAAGGAGGCGACGGGCAACGAAGACGCAAAGGTTGCGGTGGATACGGGCGATGCACAGTTCGAGCTGTCGCACGGATCCGTGGTGATCGCCGCGATCACCAGCTGCACCAACACGAGCAATCCGGCGGTGATGGTTGCGGCCGCGCTCCTGGCCCGCAAGGCGGTGCAGTTGGGACTTCAGACCAAGCCCTGGGTGAAGACCAGCCTTGCGCCGGGCTCTCGCGTGGTTACGGACTATCTGACGAAGTCGGGTTTGCTGACCGACCTTGAGACTCTCGGATTCCACGTGGTCGGTTACGGGTGCACGACCTGTATCGGAAACTCCGGTCCTCTACACGAGGCGATCGCGGACGGCATCAGCAAGGGGAAACTCATCGCGACGTCGGTGCTCTCGGGGAACCGGAACTTCGAGGGGCGCATCAGCCCGCACGTGCGCGCCAACTACCTCGCCTCGCCGCCCCTTGTCGTGGCGTACGCGTTGGTCGGCCACATGAACGCGGATCTGTATAACGAGCCTCTCGGCAAGGACAAAAGCGGGAACGACGTGTTCCTAAAGGACGTCTGGCCAACCCCGCAGGAGGTCGCGGAGGTCATCGGCAACTCGCTGAGCAAAGAGATGTTCGCAAAACAGTACGACAGCGTATTCGAAGGCGACGACAACTGGCGCAATCTTCCAACGCCCGAAGGCGAGGCGTACGCGTGGCAGGAAGACTCCACCTACGTTCGCAATCCGCCGTACTTCGAAGGCATGGGCGCAGAGCCTGATGCGTTGGCCGATGTTACGGACGCTCGCGTCTTGGTGAAACTAGGCGACACGGTGACGACCGACCACATCTCGCCAGCGGGGGCCATTCCCGAGGACAGCCCCGCGGGCAAATACCTCAAAGAGCACGGGGTGGCGAAGGCGGACTTCAACAGCTACGGGAGCCGTCGCGGCAACCATGAGGTGATGATCCGGGGCACGTTCGGCAACATTCGGTTGCGCAATCAGTTGGCGCCCGGGACCGAGGGTGGGTGGACCAAGCACCAACCAAGTGGCGAGCAGATGACGATCTTCGACGCCAGCGAGAAGTACGCAACCGCAGGCACATCTTTGGTTGTCCTGGGCGGCACAGAATACGGTACCGGTTCATCGCGTGACTGGGCCGCGAAAGGCACCATCCTACTTGGCGTGAAAGCAGTGATCGTCAAGAGCTTCGAGCGGATCCACCGTTCGAATCTCGTCGGTATGGGCGTGCTTCCGTTGGTATTCAAGGACGGCGAAGGCGCTGAGGAACTCGGGCTCACGGGTACGGAGCAGTTCACGATCACGGGGATCGCCGAAGGTCTGTCGCCCGGCAAAATGCTGAAGGTCACCGCAACATCCGCGGACGGCAGCGTGAAAGCATTCGAAGTTCAGGCGAGGCTCGATACCCCAAACGAGGTCGAGTACTACCGCCACGGCGGAATTCTGCAGTTCGTCCTGCGACGAATGCTCAACAGCAACTGAGTGGACCCTGACGTGTTCGCGATCGGTGATGAACTCGAAACGGTCAACGCGTCTCGCGTTGCGTTGACCTCACTGCAGCACTCCGACGCAGACACGATATTCACGATCTACTCGGATCCGGAGGCGATGCGGTACTGGAGCACGGTCGTGATGACCGACCGTGCCGAGGCCGTGGCACTGATTGAGAGCGTGCACCGCCTCTTCGCGGAGCAGAGTCTGCTGCAGTGGGGCGTGGTGCGCCGTGACGACGCTCGTCTGATCGGTACAGTGACGCTGGCGTCGCTCGATGCCCAAAACATGCGCGCTGAGCTCGGGTTCATGCTGTCCCGCGACTGCTGGGGGCAGGGGTACATGCGCGAGGGGCTGGTCGCCTTGTTGGGCTATGCGTTCGACAAACTCGGACTCAAGCGCATCGAAGCGGACGTTGACCCGCTCAACGCGGCATCTTTGGGCCTGCTTCAGCGTCTTGGGTTTCAGCGCGAGGGGCTTCTACGAGAGCGTTGGCGGGTTGGCGATGGCATTCAGGACTCCGTGATTCTCGGACTGCTGAGTCGCGAATGGCAAGCACCAGCGGTCTCGAAGTCGTCGTGAACGAGCTTTTGCTTCGTATCGCCGCGCGGCCGCGCCTAGTCGGGCAACTCAAGCGACGGACAGCGCTTCGCCAGGGTTTTGCGTGATGCGTTGCCAAGGTGGCGTCGCATCGAAATTGTCTTGTCGAGATCTCCACCCGCGCACGCTGTGAGTGCCCCGACAAGCAGCGCGGCCTGACTGCGTTCGAGTCGGTTGCTCTTGCGTGCGAGCTCTGCCGCGGTCTCAAGATCGCCGGCAGCCATGGCACGCTCCGCCTTGCGTACTAGCGCGGCGGGGGTCGGCTCATCGCCTTTGGCGGTCAGATCAACCGAGGTCTTGCGACACGCGATCATCACGCTGCTGCGCACATCGCCGCCCTTGAGCTTGCGAAATGCCGAACGCGCGTTGACGCCGTCGTCGAGGGCGCAGGCCGCCTTGGCCATGATCTCCAACGCCTCTTGCGAGCTGTCGTTGCTGTAGCGCGTCGCAGCGGCGGCGTATCTGGAGCTGGCCTCTGGATCGAGTGGGGCCACGTCGGCCGTCATCACGGCCGCCGCTTGTTTCGTCTGCTGCACTGCCCGGTCCGGGACGGGGGCTTTCACCTGCGACTTCACGGCGGGCTTGTCAGGTTTGGACGGTGGGCCTCCGGCGTTGGCGCCCTCGGATGGATCTTCTACGTCACGCGGTGTCGCCGATGACTTGCGTGTCGTTTCGGCAACCACCGGCGTTTCACCCTTCGGTTCGATCGAAGCGTCGGCCACCGTGGGCGTCTCTTCAGACGGCGTGAACGCACCCCATGCCATCGCGCCGACCACGACAATAGCCGCGCTGCCCAGCAGCCAGGGAAGCAGCGATGGTCCTCCCCCTGCGATCATCGGCTCCGCCATCTGCGGCACGTAGGCGCGCGAGGATGACGATCGCGCGGAGGGGCGCTCCGACACGGGTTCGGGGATGTCGACAGAGGCGACGGCAACGGTCCTTCCCGGAAGAGCTCTCGGATCTTGGAGTGCGTCCGAATCCGCGGAATCAATCATCGGGTCGATTTCCGGGTCGAGCTCCGCGTCGATCTCTGGGTCAACCGGAACGGCCGGAAGCGCTTGTGGCGTCTCGTCGACCTTGACCGAGTCGTCTCCTGGTGGCGGATGCACGACCAGGCGGCGTGTCTCCTGGCGCAGTGGCGCCTCTCCGTCCAGAATAGACGGTGCCACCGCGGCGCGTGTCTTGGGCTTGGGAATGACTGTGCGAGATCTGAATGGAATGGTGTCTGATGTGGCCGGCACCGCCAGGACCGAGGCGGTCTTGCGCCCGGCTCGCACGGCTGGTCGTCCACGCTTCGGTTCGGCGTCGGCGTAGCGTTCTGCAGCGTCCTTTGGGACCACGGGGATCACCGGAAGCTCGGGCACCGTGGGTCGATCGGAAACAGCGAGAGCCTTGGACGCTATCGCCCCGCTGGGATCGGCTCGTCGCGCGGGCGGCGTGGGGACTTCCGGCCGGGCTACGGCAACGACTGGAGTCGGGCCTGGCGGATCGTTACTGAGGAGGTCGGCCCACTCATCGTCGATGCTGTCGTTCGCCACGGCGGAGCACGATGCTGCCACAAGACCTTCGTTGACGCGACGGGGCTCCAGTGGCGACAATAAAGCCGTGTCACGCGGGTCCGAAGAGGCCTTTGATCGCACGCGGCTCGCAAGGCGCGTTTCCGGGCGGGACACAAACTAAGTCTGAAGCAGGCTTTCCCCGCAAGCCCCGCACTTCGGAAGTCGGTCGCGAACGCGGTCCAGCGTTACCCGATTGCGCTTGCTGCATTTCGGACAAACAACCACGAGAGCGGCCGGGCGCCCCGGGTCCAGCGTGCTGCCCCTCAGCACGTTGTCGGTATCACCCAACATCATCGGATTCCCCAGAGTGCTCAGCGGGGCATCCGGGCCAGCAAAGGGCTCGTAGTGCTGCGCGAGGCGCAGGGCATTGTCGTGTTCGCGGTCCCCGACTTCGGCGATGGCGGCCAGGCGCATGACACCGTCGCGGTTGCGGACCTCTTCTTGGACGACCAGCGCGTAACGGTCGCAGTCGGAGGTCGCGGTCGCGTGCCTTGCCCGGGCGGCGGAAGCTTCAGGCGTTGCGTCCGAGTACCAGTGCAGGGTTGGTGATGTTTCCGAGACGGCTCGGAGGCAAAAGACCACAAACGGTCTGCCGGCGCGGAGCGAGTCCAGCGCGACGCCCAGAGCCAGCTTCCCCAGCGGCACAAGTCGGTCCGACACGGTGCATACGATAACCTACAGCCCGACGGTGTTCATGCCCGGCATCGTCCACGAGGTTGAAGCCGCTCTCGGCTTCGTGAAGTTCCGCCATGAGCGTGTGTAGGCCTGGCGGAGAGAAACCTGTAAGCTGCGCGTCGTGCAGGAGGGCCTCACGTTCGCGCTACCCAAGGGGAGGATCCTCCGCAGTGCGCTCGACCTGCTGACACGCGCTGGCCTGGATCTCGGCGATGTCGACCCCGGCAGTGACCGCAGGCTTCGGCTGGAGTTGCCGGGCGGCTCGAGTCTCCTGCTCGTAAAACCCACGGATGTTCCCACCTATGTGGAGCATGGGGTCGCGGACATCGGTATCGCGGGCCGCGACACGCTCGAAGAACAGGGCAGAGATCTGTATGAGCCGGTTGACCTCGAAATCGGGGCTTGCCGGCTTGTCGTAGCCGAGCCTACGGCCCGCCCCGCGCGGATCAAGCGCGGTATGGCACTTCGAGTGGCTACGAAGTACCCGAATCTTGCCCGCCGCCACTACTCGGATCGCGGCATTTCACCCGAGATTATAATGCTTTACGGCTCAGTAGAGCTGGCTCCCATAACGGGACTGGCCGATCAAATCGTGGACCTGGTGGAGAGCGGAGAGACCCTCCGGCAAAATCGACTTGTCGAGGTCGAGACCATCATGGAAGTGACCAGCCGGCTCATTGTTCACCCTGCGACGCTCAAGCTTCGCCCGCGACCGGTCGCCCGACTGGTCGAGGCGTTGCGGCGTGTTGTTGCTGATACTCGCGCCCCCAGTGGAAAGGCAGTCAACGCCACGTGACGGATCGGAATCATCCGGACGCTCAACTCGTCCATCAGGCACTCACCGAGCAGCTTAAAGTTCACGTACGCGTTCGTGATCAAGGCAGCGCACTCGACGGTACGCAGTTGGCCGAACTCGCGGGGGTCATCCCAGCGCTCAAGGCGTTCGGCGACAAACAGTTCCACACGGTGCGGGCTGTACTCGACTGGGACCATCAAATCCCGAGCCAGTTCTCGTTGCTTCGCATCTTGGCTTGCTACACCGCGCAGGACGCAGAACGTCTCGACGCCGTGCTCGCAGACCGGGACGAGGAGATCAACGAAACGAATCTCTATCCAGAGTTCGATGTTCCCGACTTTAGCGACATCGATGCGAGCGAGAACTACGTGGCGCTCTTGAGACCAGGCTCAACGTCGGTCGATGATTTTCGTTTCATGAGCACGTGGCGCAAGCAGGTCACCGCTAGCGTGGCGGAGCAGGCGGTCGCCACCGTCAAGGCGTACCCCGGCTACGCGCACGTCGCAGAGAACCGTACAGGCGAGGGGCTTGGCGGGCCGGTGGTCATTGGGTGGACGCCGCCATGCCTTGCGGAGACGACCGGTTGGGCTATCGAGGTTTGGCTGCTCACGGAGTTCGACGGTCAGACCGGGAAGGCGCGCGTTTTCATGGTCGACCTCGAAGAAGGTTCCGTGACTCGCGAGTTCGACACTGACGTCCAACTCGCGTGATGGCGTCAGCGTCGAGGGGCAGCCGAACTGACACCGCGAGACGGGGTGTGGACTCGTCTCCACCGCCGAGCGACGGTGAAGCCTTGTCTGAGTAACGAAGCTCTCGCCGTCGTGCTTCGCGCTCGCAGCTACTCGCAGACTTCGCACTCGTCGACGCAGAGATCGGTGTCGCTACAGGCCTCGTCCTCTTTGCCCGGGGTCGTGCAGGTACAAACGTCGTTGATGCACTCGTGATTGCTGACGCAGCTCTCCATCGACTCGTCAGCGCCATCGTCAGCGTCATCGCCGTCATCGCCGTCATCGTCGCCTTCCTCATGCCCAGCTTCATGGGCGTCGTCACCACCGGCGGTGGCGCTGTCGTCGTTGGCGCTGTCGGAGGTGTCACCGTCGTCGTCGTCGTCGCAACCCGGCACGAAAGAGACCGCAAGAAGCATGGAAAGGTAAAGATGGCGCATGATCCGGCGGAGGATACATGACCGTGTTCGCCCGGGGCCCGGAACTGGAGCGTGGGGCGACTAGCGCACGTCAATCAGAAACCCGCGCCACGCGATCCCGCCTCGATCGTCTGCCACGACCGCCCACGCGGCAATTTGGCCGTCGGTATCGGGGGCGGTCCACTCGATCTGAGAGGCACCGTGTGACGCTGGCGAAGCCGTGACCTTCCCCGCGGAGAGTTCACCGTCAGTCACGTACCACCGCACGGTAAGCGTCTCTGTCTTTGCCTCTAGCGCGCCGTCCGCTGCCACGTACACGACGTACGGTTCGAAGGAGGTCGCGGAGAGATCAACCGCAAACGAAACCGTCTCACCGCGCGCGACCTCCAGTGGCTCAGCGACAACGTCGTCGTCGCTGAGCACCGACTCGATCACCGGGTTGGCGTTGCTGCTGTAGCGAGCCTCGAAGTCGTCGAAGATCGTACGGGTCACCCCCACCAAATCGCAGCGCACCCGGGCGAATCCGAACGCCAGGAACGGGGCTGTCCCGTCCACGTGGGCGCGGACAGGCAAGTGGTAACCGCCGCTGGGGTCGGGGTCTGCGGGTCGCTGAGCGGGCTCGTCGCCCTGAGTTGGCGGGGTGTTGGGGCCGAATCGCGCGCATGCGTCAGGGAGCAGGGCGCCTGGGTTTGTCACCGGTTCGAGGGACTTCCCGCGGGCGCAGCGATCGGTCACGCCAGTGCGCTCACCGGCCGTGCGAGGGAGCGTGCAGAAACTCCACCCCACGACATCTTGCCGATCGCCGTCCGCATCCACGACGAGGGCATCGAAACTCACCACTTCGCCTGGTCGGGCCTCAGGCGGGGAAACCGAAACCGCGAGCACTCTTCCTTCCTCGACGCGCCAGGGGCGGTCTTCAAACGAGGGGACACAAGCGCTGGTGCTGATCAGCAGCGCGGCTATCAAGCGGGTCGTCATATTCGCACCTCGAGTCCCAGTAGAGGGAGAACCGGGAACCCGGTGACGACGCCGCGCCGAGTGAAGTCGGAGCTGTAGAAAAAGTCCTGAGCGTTGCGCCGGTTCGTTGCGTTTTGGATGTCCAGCCAGGTACGCAGAGTTCCCCACTGCCATGTTCGTCCCCAACCCACGCGCAGCGATAACTCGAAGAAGAGCGGGAGGCGGTCACTGTTGTGCTCACCGAACACGGGGTCAAAGCTCCCCGTGCTGGAGTTCGCAACGGCGCCCGTGACCGGCGTCCGCGGATTTCCCGAACTCAGCGCAAATCGGCCGCCCAGTTCAACACCGCTACGATGTGCCCACCCGGCCAGTGCCTGCACGACATGCGTCTGGTCGAAGTCGAACGGCCGCCAAGACTGAGCGCCGGGGTCCTCACGTTCCGCTCGCATCAACGAATAGGCAACCGTTGCACGAACCGACTCGATCGGTCGGGTCTCGACCGAGAGTTGGCCGCCGTAGTTGCGTCCCTTGCCCTGTGCGACGAGCAACTCGGCCTGCGGTGGGGTCGGGTCGTCGGCGCGGGCCGCCAAGTGTGTTGAGCGGACGAAAAAGACCTGTGCGGCTATCGTCAACCATGTTGTGGCGTCCCCAGAAACGCCTGCGACTGCCTGGTACGCCTCCGCGAGACCCAGCGACGGGGTGCCAAACACGGGAGACCGATCTGCGGCGCGCGCCACTTGGTGGTAGCGCCCACCCGCCGTGAACAGCTTGAGTTCAGGTCGTGGCGACCATTGAATGCGCAAACGGGGATCAACGGCCAACTCGCTTTTCAGGTAGCCCACTTCAGGGTCGACGGGGCGAACTGGGGCAATGCGATCTCCGGAGATGACCACCGGTTCAAGCCGCAGTCCGGGTTCAATACGCCAGCGTTTTTCGGCCAGGTCGAAGCGCAGTGTCGTGTATACGCCGACGCCTGCTTGCACGTTGGTCCACGCATCTTCGCCGACGCGGTCACCGGGGGGTTGTCCGAACACGCCAATGTCGCCCTCGCGCGCTGGCAATGTGATCGCGCCGCGCCGACCAGATCGATAGCGTCCGACTTCAAGGTCGACTCCAGATCGAACGACGAGAAACGGGGCGATGCGGCGCCGTTCTTCGATGCGGAGTCCACCGCGCCAAACACGTTCAGTACCGACGGCCTGCACGGCACCAAAACGCAGGGCCGTCTTGCGTTCGTCGAGCCCAGCCCAAGTTGCGATGCTGAAGCTCGACTTTGCCGACCGGGCTCGCGATAGCCGAAGTCCCACCCGTTGAAACCCGCGGGTTTGCTCCTCGGTGAATGCCGCGTCGGGCGTCAGGCTTGGGATGCTCCGGACCAGTTCGTCGTGGGCGCCCACGGCGAGCAACTCGAGTGTTGTGCTGGACGAGAGCTGCACGTGCCCCTTGGACTGGTAGTCCACGTATTGGGGGATCGGGACCAGCTTGCGCGCGGCCGAACCGGCGACCGCCCCGTAGGTGCGGTGCAAGATGCTCTGTCGCAGTGCGAGCATCATCCATCCTCGGCGACCGATTCGCGTGTCGGTTCCTGCACTCACGTCGATTGGATCGACGCGGGCAAATCCACCCATGCTGCGGGACGCACCAAAGGGTCGCGGATCCCGGGTCGAGACGCGAACCAGTCCACCCAACGCACGCCCGTAGTCGGGACCTGCCCCTGCGGGTACGAGCGAGATGGACTTCACTGTCGGCGAGGGGAGGACCGACCGGCCACCGCCAACGTGGAACAAGCTCGGCACGGGCATCCAGTCGATGTACAGCCGCGTGTCCGACGGCGCGGCCCCCCATACGACCAACTGTCCGGAGCCGACGGGAGGCCGGGCGACCCCCGCGAGTGTTTGCGCAGCCTTGACCGCGTCGCCCTGAGTACCGGCTGCAAGTTCGCCTTGGCGCGCATCGAGTTGGACTTCGGCGGCCTCCACTTCGATGGGCGGCGCGACCACGATGCCCTCGTCGTCGATCTCGAACTCGGTGGCGATGGGCTCCGGTTGGGGCTCGGGTTGTGCGTCGAAGACGTAGCGGTATTCGATCTCGACCACGATAGCGGCTCCGTTGTCGCGTGCGGGCTTGAACACGAAAGCCCCGATGGCCTCAATCGCGGCCGCATCAAACGCTGGCCCGCCGGTCTCCACGACTTCGAGCTTGCTGACGCGACCGTCCGTATCGATCACGATAGCGAGGACAACCGCGACTTCGGACCGGTCGTCGCTTGTCGGCCGTTGTGCCTCCACAAACTCAAGCACTGAGGGCGGCACGAACTCCTCGGTCGCCCCTTCGGTCGCTTCGGGAGCGGCGAGGGCGAGCATCAAGACCCAGTGTGCGAGCAGTGCCATCGTTACAGCTTGAAGTCGCGAGCGATGGTGAACTGGCTCTCGACGGTCTTCCCGCACGCTCGCGCGGGGTCAAATGTCCACCCGCGGAGCGCAGCGGCGGCCGGTTCATCGACCTGCTTGCCGATGGATTTGAGCACTTTGACGCGGGTGACTTTGCCATCGCGTCCGACGAACGCACGGAGCACGACACGCCCTTCGAGTTCCGCAGCGCGACCCGCGGTCGTGTAGACGATGGGGACCTTTTTCACCGCCTTGGGTTTGCTCGCGGGCGTTGTGCAACCGTCGCTGGCCGGACGAGGTTTGCGTGGCTTGCTCTTGGCGGGCCGCGGCTTTTCGTTAGTTAGCTGGCGTTTCAACTTTCGTGGTCGTTCGGGCTCGTCATCACTGGGCTCGCCGTCGCCGTGCTCGCCCCCTCCCGAGTCGCCTACGGGCGTCGAGGCACCCGAGGGTGACGGCGATGGCGATGGGGCGGGAGGATCTGGTGCAGGTGTCGGCTTGGGCGCGCGAGGGCGCGGCTTGGGTGGCTCGGGTTCGGGTTCGGTGGGTTCGGGCTCGGGTTCGGATTCCGGTTCCGGTTCCGGTTCGGATTCGGGCTCAGGCAGGATCTCCGGAACATCGTCAGTCGGCGGCGGGGAGTACTCGATGAGTTCGATCGGGCGCAGGTCCAGCTGCGGCCGGTCCTCGCGTGGCGTTTCATCCAAGAACACGACGAGGAACGCACTCGGTACAACGACGTGGGCGCCCAACGACGCGGCGAGAAGGCCCCATCTCACTCGACATCGAACTCCAGCATCAAGAGGCCCGGCGCGCCGTCGGACGGATGCTCACGCGAATCGAACTCGTACAGCGTTGCGAACACCTCCTGCTCCACGCTCTCGCCCCGCTGGACCACAACAGAGGCGTTGACCACGGGTTGGTCACAAGGAGCGAACAGATGCGCGTAGACCCGGTAGGTCCCGGTCGGCGGTGCTTGCAGCCACACGACGTTTTCGCGGTTGCGAAGGTCTAGGCGGCACTCCTGGTTCGAGTCGAAATCAATGAACCCGCCGGCCATCCACGCATCGACGGCAGGCACTTGTCCGTCGGGCGGTTCGAACGCGTTCACGTTTTTCGCCCCCACAACGGTCCCGTCCGGGAGCTGCACGTGCAGGTCCAGATCGACCGGCGAGTCCCAGCCCAGCGATACCAGGAGCTGAGACGGTGGGGTGTCGGCAATGATCGCAAAGCTGGTTTCTTCGACGGGCCCCGCGCGCCCATCTTCGTCGACCGCCTGGAGCAGCACCGGGACGCTGTTGGCAGTGATGCTGTGAGAGAACTGCAGTTGTGCGCCCCAGAGCAGCTCGTCGGATACGACGAAGTCGAAGCCCTTACCGGCGATCTGCCAGTGATCGACGTCGCCGCGCGCCGCAATGTTGAGCACCACACCGCCCGCACCGAGTCGGCCGGACAAGTTGACCGTTGCCTCGCCCCGCCTCACTTGCGGTTGTGGTCGAATGACTTGGCTGACCGTCGGCCCGCCTTCGTCTCGGGCCAAAACACCACGTTGTAGCTGCGCATCGGTCACGCGAAGCTGAAGATCGAGGCCCGGGCCAAACCGTGACGCGGATGCTTCGCACCCGACGACGGCCGTCAGAATGGCGAGGATGCGGACGTGCGTTGCCGAGATCAAAAGGCAACCTCCGCTCGAATCCGCAGGGTGTCGTTGTCCAGTTGCGCCGGTCGCCCCTGTGCGTCCCTGCCAAGCGTGTTTTCTTCGAACACGTACTCCAGCAGCAGCCTGGCTCGGATATTCGGACCTTGATGCAGGTGTCCAGCCAGGGCTGGCGTCACCGACTGGAACTTGCGCCGCGTGTTCACGGTGAGGCCGTTGTAAGCCTCAAGAGCATCGAGGTTGGGGTAGTACTGGTCAAAGCGCACGCCCACCGATGCGTGTCGTGTCAGCGCTTGCGTCACTCCGACGTACCAGCCAATGCCACGTTGGTCGCGACCCAACAGCACGGGATCGGCGATTGCGACGGCTCGGTCGAGGTTGCTCCCGACTGCCATCTCGGAATACACCATCAACTCGCCAATGCGCGGGATCGCGGCACGCACCTGGAGATCGGCACCCAAGCCCCAGCGTTTGAAGTTCTCCGCGGCTCGACCCGCCGACCCAGGAATTGGAATCAACTCGGCAACCGTGACGCGGCCGTCTTCGTCCAGATCTGCCCAGTCGAAGGAGTCCTTAGTGGGGGCCGTGCCTGGGCTAAACCCGGTGCCCTTCAAGAACGACAGGCCAAACGAGGCATGCAGGGACGAGAACAGAGTGCCCGCGAGGACTAAGCGGCCAGAGTAGTCCTTGGCGTTGTTAGGATCGCGAAAACCAAAACCCGGCGCCCCGACGGGTTGCCCGTTGTGGACCGCAACGACCCAGTCCAGAGCCCACACGTGCCCCTGCAGTGACGCACCCACGTCGAACAGGCCGGGAACGAACGCGTGCATGACGTGCGTGCGCTCGCCAAAGAACCGCTGCACGTCGCTTTGGTTGTAGTTCTCGAACCCAAAGGGGACCCGCAGCAAACCCGCGCGAAGTTGCACGATCGGGGGTGCGCCGTCCTTGCCCGGCAGTTGGGCGTGGGCGTCGAATGTCGTAGGGCGCACAGTTCCGCCGTTGGAGAAAAAGTCCCCCCACGCGGTAACGCCGACGTACTTCCAGTCGCCGTCCAGGCCCAGCCGAGCGTTGCGCAGGAGAAAGGCGTTCTCGTTGAGAGGCTCCTGCGTTCCGTCCGAGAGTTGGTCTTGGGAGATCTGCTTGCGGAGGTAGTCGACCTGGACGAAGCCGCCGAAGGTGAAGTGTTCCGCGGCTTTCGTGATCCGGGGACGTGGGCTTGTGTCTGCCCCTGGCGGCGCGGGCTCGACGGCTTCGCTGACAGCAGGGGCGTCGATCTCCGAGGTCGCGGATGTGATGGTCGGCGCCTCTACCGATGCTTCGGCCGGAGCCTCAGTGCTCGCCTCGACGTGCGAGTCCGTGGCCACCTCAGGCGGGTCAGTCGTCGGGGCTGCGGTGTCGTCGATCACGTCCGCGGTGTCGTCGACCACGTCCGCGGTGTCGTCGACGACGGCCGCGACGTCGTCGAGTTCGTATTCAATTTCATCCGGTGCCGCGGCGGCGAGGCTTGGAACCACCAACCACACCAGGGCGACCGAAACCACGGCCGCCGTGGCCCTAACCGCAACCCGGTAGCCGATCATCGTGCTACGGCAGGTCTGTCGGGCCCGCGAGGCCCGGGTGCTGCGGCGTCTTTTGGATAACTTCGACATCTGCAGCCACTGGTGCGTTGAGTAGCGCGCCCACTTCGGGCGTACTGCCCACGGGGTCACAGACTCCGCCGTCGCCGTTGCCATCATCGGCGCCCGTCTCATCGTCGGAAGAAGCAGGGTCGTCGTTTTCGCAGTTCACCAGACAAAGTGCCAGTGCCCCGAGGAGCACCGCGGACCGTACGAATGTTCGTTGCTTGGTCATGAGTTCTCCGACTAGCGAGCTTCGCAGTAGCCGAAGCGGCACGTGCCGTCGGCGCAAGGGTTGTCGTCGTCGCACGTCTCGCAGCCACTGGCGACGCCATTCTCTTCGAGGAAGAAACAGTCGCAAGGGGCGCTATGTTCGAACGAGGCCATCGGTCCGCCGTCGACCTCGCGGGTCACGTGCATGGCGCACGTGGGGATGTTCCCCGTGCCGATGACGGCACCCGCGACATTGAGCGGCTCGATGCTCTGCGTGCCGGTCATGAGGTCGACGAAGCGTTGGACCCGCAACGCGGCGGCGTCGCCATTGCTTGTGGTCGCGCTGCCCGCTGCGTCCGTCCGAACGATGTAGCGCAGGTTTGTCCAGATTGGGTAGTGACCGTCGCGAACGTTCCGCTTGTCGCGCGACGTGGAGGTCGAGTCGGGAAAGATCGCGCCAATGCAGTTGTTGAACGGCTGGAACGCCAACACCTTGATGTCGTTGAGCGCTGCCTCCCACTTGCTGCTGTTGAGGATCCCTATGACTTGCTCCGCGTTGCCGGTGGCGTTCTGCGCGATGAGTGAGTCGCGAACGTCACCCGAGCCCTGATGGGCCGTGAGCGCGCCGTTCCACATCGTTCCAAGGATGCCGATGTTGGCCCCCACGGTCAGTTGCGTGCTCGACCCCGGGTTGCGTACGAGGATGAAATCCGGGTTGGTCCACGGAGCGACCTGACGTTCTGGCTCTCCGGCAAACTTCATTAAGTAGTACGCCTCGGTCGCTGTGATCGCGGTTTGCGACGAGTTGCGCGGCACCACGAAACCGAGGGTTTCGACGTGGCTGGGATACTCGAGCAGGTCGGCGGGCGGCGTTTGACCGCCCAGGCACGTCACGCCGCCTACGTCCATCGCTCCGAGATCGCTGAGAATGTCGCTGTCGACGGGCATGTCACATGTCGACTGCGTTCCGTCCGGCAGGTAGTAGATGGCGGTCCCCGTTAGCGGCATCTGTCCGCGGTGTTGGTCGTAAGCGAGGCACGACGACAACGGGAAGTGGATGATCGTCATCTGGTCGTCGCCCGCGATCGCGGGGTCGGCCAAGATCGGGGCGACTTCGGCCAGCAGCGACTCCAGCAGCGTCGTCGCCGGGAAGTAGACCGGGTTGGGCAGTGAGACGCACTCGACGTCGGCGGCCTTCGCCGATTGGGGCGCGAGCAGAGCGGTTGCGAGCAGGGCGATTCCCGCCGCGGAGACTCTGGGGCTTGAACAGATCTTTAGGCGGGACATCGAGCGGTAGGGCTTATAGCAAGAACTCCAACGAGCACGCAGCACTACCTGAGGCGGGTTCTAGGGCGATCGAGCCACTCGATGTGGACGCTCGTGTACATCAACGATCTCGATAGCCGCGGGGGGAATCCATCCTGTCTGCCGCGCCTCTTCTCCCCGGTCATCTAGCCGGGGGTAGCCGAGGTAGGAAAGGCGGACTAGTTGCCTCCAAAAACGCCGCCGAATGCTCGAAAAGGCGCTCAGGTGCCGTGAACGTCTGCTGGCATACCTACAAACCAGATGCGTTGGGCGCCGAATCGGGGCAAACTGGACGTAGGGGTGATGCCGACATGATGCGATGTCAGTGGTCGTTCGCCGTCTCGTGCGCAGCAGCGCTCGGGCTCGGCGGCTGTTATGGAGGATTGAGCGACAACGCCGCAGAGGGCGTTGCCGAAGACGGCGGCGGGTCCGCCGAGGACGGCGGCGATGGCGGCGATGACGATGGCGAGAGTGATGGCGCCGACGATGGTGGCCCGCCCACGGTCGAATGCGACGGCGAGGTCTTGGACCCCGGCCCCAACATGGCGCGCCGCCTCACGGTGCGCGAGTACACCAACACCGTGCAGGCGCTGCTCTCCGTCGACATTCGTTCTGAGGCGATCGATGCCCTCCCGGGCGAACTTCGGGCGGATGGGTTCACCAACTCCTCGAGCGGCCTCATCACGACGTTGCCGCACATCGAGGGCTACGACGAACTCGCGGAGTTGGCGGTCAGCCGGATTCCAAACCTAGCGACGTTCGCCGGGCAGTACACCGACTGCGACCAGTTCACTGACGTGTGCAAGCGTCAGTTCGTCGAGAAGCTGGGCCTGCGTGCATTTCGGCGGCCGGTCTCTCAGGACGAAGCAGATCTGCTGGTGAGGGTGTTCGACATCGCCGAAGCCGAGGGGCAAGGCTTCGATGTCGGGGCGGGGTTGGTCATCGAGACGATGATGCAGAGCCCGCCGTTCTTGTATCGCCTGGAGGACGAGACGACCGGCAGCGGCGCTCGGGCCTTGACCGGTTACGAGATGGCGACTCGTCTGAGCTACTTGCTGTGGGCGGGTCCTCCCGACGACATCCTGCTGGCAGCGGCCGCCGACGACACGTTGGTCGACGACGAAGAGATCCAAGCCCAGGTCGACCGCATGCTCGATCTGCCGGAGGCACGCGATGCCTCGATTGGCTTTCTCAGTGACTGGCTGAACCTGCCGCGACTCGCGAACCTACCGCGGGACCCGGAGCGGTTCCCAACCTGGTCGCTCGCCATCGCGGCGGCGATGCAGCAGGAGACGATTCAGTTCTTCACCTCCATCGCGTGGGATCAAGAGCGCGCGCTGTCGGACCTGTTCATCGCCCAGGAAACCTGGCTAACACCCGAATTGGCGGACTTCTACGGGATTCCGGGTGGTGCGCCCGGATTTGGCCAGGTCGACGTGACGGACCTGCCCGAGCGTGGAGGTTTGCTGACGCA
This sequence comes from Nannocystaceae bacterium, assembly GCA_016763875.1. Classification (GTDB taxonomy): domain Bacteria; phylum Myxococcota_A; class Polyangia; order Nannocystales; family Nannocystaceae; genus JAESSZ01. The sequence goes on along the minus strand of JAESSZ010000894.1, from coordinate 228 downwards.
GGGCAGCCTGCTCACCATCGGTGGCGACAACGCCTCGATGGTCGCGCGCGGCCTCTTCGTCTTCGAGCATGTGCTGTGCTCGCATCCAGTGTCGCCGCCGGATGGCATCGACACCACGCCGCCTCCCGTTGAGGCCGGCAAACCGCAGCGATACTACGCGGAGGAACGGCTCGCGAACGAGGCGTGCCAGGGTTGCCATCTTCAGTTCGAGCCGCTCGCGTTTGGGCT